>JBDSEJ010000553.1:0-1659 GCA_039920105.1 Candidatus Nitrotoga sp.
GTTCTCGCGGCTGATCTGGTTCGGTCCAGGTGCCACCTCAATGGCCGCAACATCACTAAGTTGTATATAGTTGGACGGGGGGCGACTAGTGGCCCCAAAGTGTTCAATGTCTCCCATTTGCATATAATTGGAGCGAAGCCGGTTGTTAGCTTGAATATCAGGCAATTGAATCGGCAGTTGTTTGAGTGCCTCCAAATCGCTCCGCAGATTCTCTGGCAGGCGCACGATAATGTCGAAGCGACGGTCGCCCTGAAATAATACACCGGCTTTATGGCCACCCATTGCTATTGCAATCGCATCCTGTACATCCCCAACGCTGACCCCGTAGCGAGCGGTTTTCTCACGATCTATCTGGATGGTAAGCATAGGCAAACCTGTGGTTTGCTCGACTTTGACATCTGTTGCGCCGGGAATCCTTTCCAGCACGCTGGAAATTTCATTGGCGGTACGGTTCATTTTGTCCATGTCATCGCCGAACACCTTTACCGCCACATCGCTGCGAACGCCTGATAACAGTTCATTGAACCGCATCTGGATCGGCTGGGTGAACTCATAGTTGTTGCCCGGCACTTTGGCCACCGCTTGCCGCATGGCATCAATCAAATCGACTTTGCTACGGCCCGGATTGGGCCACTCTGATTGCAGTTTCATCATCACGAAATTATCGGCGACGTTAGGTGGCATGGGGTCGGTGGCAATTTCGGCAGTTCCCATCTTGGCAAAAATCCTGTCGACCTCGGGAAATTTTTTGATTGTTCGCTCCAGTTCAGCTTGCATTTCGACCGCCTGTGACAGGCTTGTGCCGGGAACGCGAAGTGCATGCAGTGCGATATCGCCTTCGTTTAGGCTCGGTACGAATTCGCTACCCATGCGCGTGGCAAGCAGGCCGCTGAGTATCACGGCGACAATTGCCACAGTAAGCACCAAATTTTTGTTGAGCATTGCAAAATTAAGCATGGGTTGATAGCCGCGTTTGGCCAGGGCCATCAAACGGTTTTCTTTTTCGCTGACTTTATGGCCGATGAGCACCGATACTGCCGCAGGAATAAACGTGATTGACAAAATCATGGCTCCCAGCAGAGCAGCCACAACGGTGAATGCCATCGGGTGGAACATCTTTCCTTCCACTCCGGAGAGTGCGAATATCGGCAGATAGACCACCATGATGATTAGCTGGCCGAACAAAAGTGGCCTACGTGCTTCTTTAGAGGCTGCAAACACCTCATTAAAGCGTTCATCGGGAGTTAATGCCCGGCCTGCCGCGGTTTGCGCATGAGCGAGCCGCCGTATGCAGTTCTCCACAATCACCACGGCGCCGTCTATGATGATGCCGAAGTCCAGAGCTCCCAAGCTCATCAGATTGGCGCTGACCTTATTAGAGACCATGCCGGTAAAGGTGAAAAGCATCGCCAGCGGAATTACCAAGGCAGTAATAATGGCGGCGCGGATGTTGCCGAGAAATAGAAACAGGATCGCAATTACAAGCAATGCTCCTTCAATCAGGTTTTTTTTAACAGTGTTAATGGCCTTGTCGATCAGAATCGTGCGGTTGTAGACCTCATTGGCTACCACGCCTTGTGGCAAGGTGCGGTTGATTTCTTTCAGGCGCTTGGCGACGGCCTGGGAGACTGTTCTGCTGTTTTGGCCGATCAACATGTA
>JBDSEJ010000554.1:0-6193 GCA_039920105.1 Candidatus Nitrotoga sp.
AGGCTCGACAACGGAACCAATGCATCAATGTGTGCAATTGCGATGATTGAGAATAATGGCGGCAAACTCCAAGTGACAAAGCTCGTCGAATTTTTTGAACAAGCCGGTAGAAAGAGTACGCACGAGATGATTAATGATCGCTTCGAATTCGGACTGCGGTTCAAAGCAGGGTCAAAGGATTGAAAGTAAAGATCAGCTTACTTTGCGTTTAATGCGCATGACGACCAGCGTTGCGCTCGTACAAAGGTACGCGAATTTTTTAATGTGTGTATTCAGGTATTAGGCGCTCTTTGATTGCGCAAAAAAAGATGGTTGCACCTTAAGACATTTCAATGTCTGTATCACGATACGTTATATGCGGTTACTCTGATTGAGCAAATTTCAATTTGCTGCCCCGCTCGTATGTGGATTTTGATTTGGATGATCAATCATAGTTTGTAAGTTAATCTGCAATCCAGTGGCGTGCCCAGCCTGACATGGGGAGCCCCATCAGTTCTTCAGCGTTCCTCCCGGAAATGACAGGCGATTTGCCGTCATTCTGTCCACTCCATATTGGCACATTGCCTCCTCCCGAAAATACTTAGTATTGATTTCTATTGGTTTCAATACAAAGCCATCCATTTCCAGTATTTATAGATTCGTCAGACTCCATTTCTCCAGCTACCTCAAGCTACCGGAAGGCGACACCTGCCGAAATAAATTAAGTCCCAGTTTGAAAAGTTATATGTATGTACGGTATCGAACTGACAGTGTTTATTGTTATTGATAAATTGAACACATTTTCTAATATAAGAAAATATTTAACTGTATACTACCTAACTAACTAATTTTTAAATAAAAATGGAGTAAGCCATGACTCAATCAATTAGCCAGACTTTAAAAAGCGATTTAATTAAAGATTTCAATGCCGTTGTAAATGAAGGTGAGCAATTGCTGAAATCTGTGGTAGATGAAGGTGGTGATAGAGCCAATGCTTTACGCTCAAAGATGGAGTCCAATTTGAAGGTAGCTAAAGACAGGCTGCGCCAAATCGAAGGAACTGCGATTGAAACTACCAAGACAGCAGTTCGGGCCAGTGACAAATATGTTCATGACAATCCTTGGTGTGCTGTAGGCGTCGCAATTGGAATTGGAGCAGTGATTGGAATGCTTCTGAATCGTCGTTAATACATTCGGGTTTTGTATCGAGCGGTCCGGTGGTAGTTCACAATTGAAAATGTTGTGTTGGATAAGCATGAATCATAAAGGAAAGCATGTTTAAAAATAGGCTTAATTCGGTAATATTTATAAGTTTGTCATTAATTGCCCTCGGCGGATGCAAGAGCACAACTTCTGGAGGGGCCGTTGGTGCACAGCGCTCTCAGCTAATGCTTGTTTCTTCACAACAGTTGGAGCAGGTTGCGGAGCAAAGCTATAACAAGCTGAAGGCAGAAGCAGAACAAAAAGGGACGCTGAATCAGGATGGCGTAATGTTGGAACGCTTGCTTGTGATTACCAACCGCATTAAACCACACACTGCAACTTTCCGTTCTGATGCACCAAGGTGGAAGTGGGAAACCAATATTATTAATGACAAGCAGCTTAATGCATTCTGTATGCCTGGCGGAAAAATAATTTTTTATTCCGGGCTTATCAATGAGTTAAAGCTGACCGATGATGAAATTGCAGTTGTGTTGGGGCATGAGGTTGCTCATGCCTTGCGCGAACATTCTCGTGCACAGGTCTCTCAAGCAATTGCTGCCAACACTACAATTAATGTTGGCGCTGCATTGCTAGGCTTGGGTGGGGGTGCGGCTGATCTGGTTGGCGCCGGTTATCAGGCATTAGTCGCAACCAAATTTAGCCGCATTGACGAGACAGAGGCTGATCATATTGGCCTGGAGTTAAGTGCACGAGCGGGATATGACCCACGCGCAGGCGTTACTTTGTGGCAGAAGATGATGAAAAGTAAAGGCGGACGTGGCTCACCTGAGTTTTTGAGTAGTCACCCAGCCGACTCAAATCGCATTCAACAGATTGAATCGCTGTTGCCAACCGTAATGCCGCTTTACGAAGCCGCGCGTAGATAACTAATGATTAATCTGGGTGAGGGTAAATATGTTCGCTAGCGCACTGAACAGATATTGGAAGTATGGAAAGATACAAACTGTAAGTCTGTTTGAGTTCGATAATACGGATTATTCGAGTGTATATCGATCCATGTTCTGATTGTAGTTAATTTTTATTGGAGAAAAAGCGTGAGTATTTACTATAGAAGATTAATTGTTTTGATTGTGTCAGTTAGCTCTATCCTGTCCTTTGTCGGCTGCAATAAAACTCATGAGGATGCAAACAAGCCTTCCACAAGTACTTCGGTGGGAACAGAAATTGATGACAGCATTATTACCGCTAAAGTGAAGTCCAAGTTGCTGGCTGATCAGGATATTAAGGGTTTAGATTTAAAAGTGGAAACACATAAGGGAGAGGTTCAATTAAGCGGGTTTGTGGGTAATCAGGGTCAAATTGATCACGCGGTTATGATCACGCGATCTGTGGACGGTGTCAAGAATGTGGACAATAGGGTGAGTTTGAAAACTGATAGTGCCACGACCATGGGTATTAAAGTAGATGACAGTGTAATAACCTCCAAAGTTAAATCATCGTTACTAACTGATCCGGATATCAAGAGTTTCGACATCGCAGTGGTCACAAATAATGGCGAAGTCCAGCTCAGTGGTTTTGTCGACAATCAGTCTCAAATTGATCGAGCAATCGATGTCGCACGTAAAACTGAGGGTGTACATAATGTAATTAACGAATTACATGCCAAAAAATAAAACTATATCAATATAACGTTAAAAAAGGAGAAAAAAATGAACTGGGATGAAATTGAAGGTAATTGGAAACAATTCAAGGGCAAGGCTAAGGAGCAATGGGGAAAACTTACCGATGACCATCTAGACGTAATAGATGGTAAACGTGATCAGCTGGCAGGTAAGATCCAGGAAGCTTATGGAGTCACAAAAGAAAAAGCTGAAGAAGAAATTTCTGAATGGGAGAAAAACAATAAATAATCAAAATTTTTTAATTTAGCGCGCCTCGATTAAGGTGTATATAAGCTTTTTATCCAATAAATTTAGGGAACCCCATGAATAAATTAAATTTCAGCGTGTTAACAATGGGTCTTGTCATTACCTTCAGCGCAATGGCAGAAGAGTCCATGACAAAGGAGGCTTATAAATCTGAAAAAGAAAAGATTGAACAAGAATATAAATTGGATAAAGCTAAATGCAAAACCCTAGTTAAAAATGCTAAGGATATTTGCAAAGCTGAAGCTAAGGGTAAAGAAGAGGTAGCAGAGGCCGAACTAGCTGCAAAAAATAAACCATCCAGCAAGTCTCGACAAAAGGCTAATCTTGCCAAGGCAAAAGCGGATTATAAAATAGCCAAAGAGAAATGCGATGATCTTGCAGGTGATACAAAAGATGTTTGCAAAAAGGAGGCTGAAGCTGCAATGACTGCTGCAAAAACTGATGCGAAAACGCAGATTGAAGATTCGCATTAATGTTAGTTGTAACAAGCATAACGCGCGTACTTACCACAGAAGTGATGTGTGAAGCTGTAATGCTGGTAGCTAATTAGTAATTTATGTATGAAGCTAAAGTCCGTTTTGCAAAGTATATTTGAATTAACTGCTGGTAGTTACCCATGACTTTATATTACTAAAATAAGGAATTTTCATGAAACCGTTAAATAAAGTTGTATTAAACTCATTAATCGCAAGCATGCTTCTAGGGTTAGGTGGATGTTCCGGAATGTCAACGCAAGATAAAAATACAGCTATCGGCGCTGGGGCAGGCGCACTTGGTGGTGCGGTCCTTACAGGAGGCAGCGCAGTTGGAACGATTGGCGGTGCTGCAGTTGGTGGAGTTGTCGGTCACGAGGTTAGTAAGTAGCAATTATATTGCTTATTCGATGCATCTTTTAATAACTAAATCTGAAGATGCGTCGTTCATCAAATACAAAATTAATCTAGGGAGTTTTAATAAATGTTGCATTTGAAAAAACGCACTGCTGCGATGTTAGGAGTTAGCACCATAATGTTAGCACTATTGGGATGTCAGAAACATGAAGGGCCGGCCGAGAGTGCTGGTAAGGAAATCGATAAGGCAGGCCAGAGAGCCGGAGAGCAAATTGAAAAGGCGGGAGATAAAATACAAGATGTAGCCAACGGCGACAAAAAGTAAAACCTTGAATTTACCGTTATATAGAGTTCATATTTCAGCTGCGTATACATTTATTACACGATTCGTTAGAAGGTTTAGTTTTGCTAAAGCTTACTAATTTAATTTTTAAAAAGTCTGGCTATGCTGTGTTTATTAGGAGAGCTAAATGAAATCGATTCAAATTATTTTAGTAGGTGCTATGGCAACTGCGACGTTATTAGGAGGCTGTGCCAACAGTACCAAACCTGACGCGTCGACGAATACAACTTCATGGCCGTCCACATCATCATCTTCTTCTACTTCTTCTTCCAATTTTATTGGCTTTGGCGTGGTTGAAGATATAGAGACCATAAAAGTTTCCGATGAAAGTAATAATATTGCCGGTACTTTAATCGGTGGGGCGGTGGGTGGTCTTTTGGGGAATCAGGTTGGCAGTGGTAGAGGCCAGACTGCTGCAACAGTAGCTGGTGCGGTAGGAGGTGCTGTTGCTGGTCGCGAAGTTGAAAAACGTTCTCGAGCCGCAAGCCAAGAGGAGTATCGCGTCAGAGTTCGGTTGAATAACGGCAATACCCATATAATTACTCAACGTAGTGTTAGTGATATAAAAATTGGAGATCGAGTACGTGTAGACAATGATCGCGTATCACACGCTGATTAGTGATTTTGTACCAGGACTTTAAGACTAAAGGGGAAATGTTGTAAATATAAATTGAAGGTTTTTATGATTTTATGTTATGACCATTTTCGGTTTCATATTTGCTTAGTCACAAGGAATATCCTATAAGGCATCCCTCACCCTTCCACTTTTACAGGGAAGATGCTTAAAGACGCAACTTATGATTGTGAGACTTTTATTATACTTAAATATTTTACTGCATCGATAACTAGTAAAGATTTTTGGCATAAGATGAGGGAAGTAATAACACTGAGGAATTATCCTAACTTAAAAAGAGAGCCTCATGAGAAAATCATCTGTAAATCCAAAAAACGGGCTAGCTTTGTCATTTGCTTTAATACTGGGAATTATCACTGTGTCGGTTAATGCACAAACAAGAAGTTATGAAATGGAGCACAACGAAGGGACGTATGTTCATGATACGAGTGGCAAGATAGTGAGGAGCGGAACTGGGCTTTGCTGGCACACTCATTTCGGCTTTGCTGATGATGAATGCAAGTCAATGCCGAGAGCTAAGGCCGTCGCGCCCGCTTCATTCAATAAGCCGACTCCAATTCTTCCATCAATTCAAACCGTAAAACCGGTTACGGTGCCCGAATTGACAATTGTTACTATTAAAAAAGTAACATTGGATTCAATCGGATTCTTTGATTTTGATAAAGCGACATTACGTCCTTCAGCCCGCGCTGAGCTGGATAGTTTTGTCGAAAATCTTAAAAATATCATTCCTCAAACAATCACGATAATAGGTTACGCTGATCGATTTGGTAGTACCACTTATAACCAAAACCTTTCCGAACAACGAGCTGCCTCAGTGAAAATTTATTTGGTTAAAACAGGTATCTCATCCGACATCATTTTTACCGAAGGCAAAGGTGAGGCGCAGCAGGTTACTAATAAAGGCCAGTGTCCAGGCGGAAAAACCCCTAGAACTATTTCTTGCTTGCAACCTGATCGCCGTGTTGAAGTGGAAATGACTGGTACAATGACTAAGCCATAGGCTTCATTATTATGTATTTATTGGGCTTTTGCCGCGACAACTTGCCCAATACGGAACCTGTTTGGGCTGTTTATGCAACAGGAACTGGCTTTCTTAAGAAATATATCCCCACCAAATGATTTTAAAAAGCGGAATAAAGCGTGCATTTCATTGACGATGTGTTTCATCCCCAATACTCTTCACCTATGAGCTTCTTGCAAAACTATTTCCGAATTGAAGAGCAATAACATTTGATGCATGAATTTCAGCACCGAAAAGACTGCGCTTCCCACTTTGGCGACAATTCTTTAAATTTATCGCATTTCCTCGTCC
>JBDSEJ010000555.1:0-5046 GCA_039920105.1 Candidatus Nitrotoga sp.
GTCACACGATGGTGTTGGAGTAAACCCATGAGCGTATTCAAAGCTTTTTCCAGAATCTGAGGATACGGTATGCCGCTTAATACTTCACAGTACTGGAGCAATTGTGATGCGTGATCTACTTAGGAAACCGTCGTTTTTATTCTACGAAGCGTTTGCGGGGCGAAAATTGCCCCCGCGTTGAAATTGTTGTAGAACAAGTAGGAGGTGGCGCCATGCACTGATGGGGGCTTTATCGCCCAACATGAGAGGATAGTGCTTCGCCCCATCCATATTTGCCGCAGGGCAGCATATTGTCGGCAGCACCTATCTTAACAATTCAGAACGTCATACCTATGATACGACTTAAACAATGGAAAGCGAGATTTAATTGCCTAGCCACGCATTATCTTGATAAGTTGTCTTGGCTGGCAGCTGGCACAGAAAGATTGACTGGCTCACGCAACTGCCTGTTTGCTCTTATCTATCGGAAGAACAAGGCAATTCAACACGCAATTGCGACACGGTTTTATATAAACTGATGCACACAATACATTTATATTTGCATTGCAATAAATGCTAACAATCGTGTACTCTAACAATTAACCTATTGATCGGAGTTAGCTTAAGCGTTCGCTAAAAAGCTGTTTTTATCATGCTGGATAATTTATAGTCTACTGTACAAATAGCTGCACGCATCATTAATATAGTGTCATTCTACAGATGAAATCCAGCCCAAATATTGGGCTGGATTGAATACAATAAGATGCTTTATGTTCCGAGGATGTGATTTAAATGTAATTAGAGTTTCTACAGCTATCTGTAAAGCAAGGTTGCAGCCTACCTTAGAGGCTATCTAAAATGTACGCTACTTTAAACCTGGGTACAGAACCCATGACAATTAACTGTTAACCCATCTAAATATATTGGGCCTAATGCCATGCCTAAAAAAATAATTCCAATTATCGATTATCGTCACGCTAAAACAGCTCCGTTCATCCCCGCCATTATAGAAGAACCAAATGGACTTATCGGTGACGCATTTGGACGCCCATTACAGGATTTGCGCATTTCACTCACAGATCGTTGCAATTTCCGATGCGTTTATTGCATGCCTATAGAGTCTTTCGGCAAAGATCACGTATTTATGCCGAGGTCATCAATGATGACTTTTGAAGAAATCACTCGTATCGCACAAATTTTCGTTAACCATGGCGTTCAAAAAATTCGCCTGACGGGTGGCGAACCGCTGTTACGTAAGCATGTAGAGAATTTAATTGAGATGCTTGCAAAGCTGAAAACATACGATGGCAGTGACTTGGACTTAACCCTTACTACTAATGGTGCGCTGCTTGGGAAAAAAGCTCAATCCCTGAAAGATGCAGGATTAAATCGTGTCACGGTCTCGCTGGATTCGATGGACGATGCCACTTTCAGGCGCATGAACGGCGTTGATTTTCCCGTGTCGGATGTTCTGCGCAGCCTGGATATCGCTCACTCAGTAGGCCTCGGCCCAATTAAGGTAAACATGGTTGTCAAAAGTGGCATGAACGACCAGGAAATCGTACCTATGGCCCGGTATTTCAAAGACTCCCCCTTTATACTCCGGTTCATAGAATACATGGATGTCGGAACTTCTAACCATTGGGAAATGGGCGAGGTTATTCCATCTGCAGAAGTTGTACGAAGAATTTCCGCTTACATGCCACTTGAAGAAATCGAACCAAACTGCACCGGCGAGACTGCAGAGCGTTGGCGCTATAAGGATGGCGGAGGTGAAATCGGTGTTATCTCAAGCATCACTAAAACTTTTTGCCATGAATGCGTTCGTGCCAGGTTGTCTACCGAAGGTAAGCTATATACATGCCTTTTCGCAGAGAGTGGCCACGATTTGCGGGCGCTAATGCAATGCGGAAAAACAGATCAAGAAATTTCTACTGCCCTTGCACACCTATGGCGGGTGCGCGCGGATCGCTACTCAGAGTTACGGAGTGCCAATACAAAAAGCAAGGTACAAACAGGCAAGAAAATTGAAATGTCTTATATCGGGGGCTAGTCTGCAAGTACGCATCTGTCTGCCAGGGACTTTCCAATCACTTGTCAGACAGCAGCACCCATTCAAGCGAAACCAAAAATCGGCTTGGCAATTTTATTTTAACTTTTAAAAGTTATCTTACTGCCACTTAGAAAAGGACACTTAATGGAATCTAAGCCTTCCTTCTCATCTGCTCTCGAAACGATGGGTAACTACGACCCTGAATCAATGCCCGTGGAACAAGCTCGCCAGCTTATCCAGCAATTCCTTACACCTATTGCGGCGTATGAGTTGATTAATCTGTGCGATGCATTGCATCGTACGTTGGCGACAGACATACTTTCCCCTATGAATGTGCCGCCGCACAACTACTCAGCAATGGATGGTTACGCTGTGCGCTTTGACGACTTGGCAAAGACTCCTGGCCGGTTAACTATCATTGGCAGTGCCTATGCTGGGCGTATCTTTGAGGGCCAAGTCAATACTGGCGAATGCGTGCGAATTATGACTGGCGCTCTCATTCCTGAAGGCTGTGATAGCGTGGTGATGCAAGAGCACGTTCAGGTCACCGGAACCTCGATTGAAATAGAGGAAGGGCACCACGTTCGTGGTCAGAATATTCGCTTGGTTGGGGAAGACATTACGCAGGGCGCTACAGTACTGATTCGCGGGCAGATTATTCGTCCCGCCGAGATGGGTTTGTTGGCTTCGCTAGGTTTAAACGGTGTCCAAGTTTACCGCAAACTAAAGGTTGCGCTATTTTCAACCGGCGATGAATTGCAGCAACCAGGAAAGCAATTGGCTCCTGGCCAAATTTATAACAGTAACCGCTATTCCCTTTTAGGCATGCTAGGCGAATTAGGCGTGGAAATTATCGATATGGGTACCATTCGTGACGACAAAGCCAGTCTCAAATTGGCCTTGCTAGACGCTACGACAAGGGCTGATGTCATTATCACCAGTGGCGGAGTTTCAGTGGGCGAGGCTGACTATATCAAGCAACTGTTAGCGGAAATTGGCGAAATTGTATTCTGGAAAATAGCCATGAAGCCAGGCAAGCCACTAGCTTATGGCAAGATTGGCAGTTGCCATTTTTTCGGATTGCCAGGCAATCCAGTTGCAGTCATGGTAACTTTTCAGCAGTTTGTTCGCGATGCTTTACACGTACTTATGGGGCAACAACCCAGACTTATCCTTGAGTTTCAGGCTATCTGCACCAGCCCTATCCGGAAAGCTCCCGGACGAACTGAATTTCAGCGTGGCATTCTCAGTCAAGATAAAAACGGCGGATGGGTAGTGCACACAACAGGGGCTCAATGCTCGGGCATTCTCAGTTCAATGAGCAAAGCTAATTGCTTTATAGTGTTGCCTGTATCACAGGGAAACATTGATGCAGGTTCCACTGTAAGAGTACAACCGTTTTAACTGATCCATATAGAAGCATGCTCTACTTATAGATTTAGCCATCTAATTGAAATATTGTAGATGCAAGTTATCTGTTCCAGATGTTTCTTTTATAACAAAACTATTCAACATGGATAAAAATATTATCCCAATTATTATCGGGAATATTACAAAGCCATTAAACCCCGCTAGAAGTATTTGAAGATCTTTAGCCTATAGAAGAAAAACATGCAAACAGAACCTGATGAATCCATATTGACAGCAACAATGGACAACGACTTAGAGGGTATAAAGAACGCAATTAAACTTGGCGTGGATATAAACACACAAGATTTTTTTGGAAAAACTGCGTTACATTATGTCGAAAGTATGGAAGCGGCACAGATCTTAATTGACAACGGGGCTGATACTAATATTGTGGATTACAATAATCGTCCGCCGTTATTTGACGTTAACGATCCCGAACTTGCTATATTTTTAGTCAATCATGGTGCCAATGCTAAATTTCAAGACAAAGATGGCTTAACCGCCTTGTATATATGGGTGGATTTCCCTAAAGTGGCTAAAAGTTTACTGGTTGCTGGTGCCAGCCCCAATATCCAACTCGAAACGGGGAGCATGGTTATTAAAAAAGGAAATACCGCTTTGCATAAAGTTGGAAATCTGGAATCTGCCCAGCTTCTAATTGAATATGGTGCGAACATCACGATTAAAAACATAGAAAGGGCAACCCCCGACCAAACGACAACGGGCGAAGTACAACGTTATCTTAAATCCGTGCAGGCACAAAATAGCTTGTTACCAGCGGATGTCCAGAAAAAATTTAGTGAGTCCATATCAGATAATACCGACAGCCGATTAACTGGGGATTTAACCATCTATCACAGTAAGTCTTAGCCTTCAAGGCTTACTTTTATAAATTAACAGTTGGAACAATGCGTATCGTACATATGGTCTTTGAGCTAGTGAAAAAAATCAAAAAACCCCCTTTCATTTGTCACAGCAATCGCTATAAGTGATACTCGCATACACAATAATTGAGCTAATACTAAATTCAAATTCACCGCGCCTGTTTCCAGAATTACCCGCAACAGCTTAACTGCAAAACCACACTCCATCCCCACACCCAAACGCTCCTGCACGCGTGCCCCCCAACCAATTGCAAATGGAGTTCAATCCCTTAGCAACCGTGAATCTTTAGTGCCCAAGGTAACATTCACGTCAGGCTCATCTGTTGAGCCTGAGATAGCGGATAGTTGACGTATTTTGAGTTTAAGAGATGCGCGATGAGTATCAACAAGGTTTGGTTTAAAAAAGGCGTGCCGAGAGCAAACGCCTGTCATGTGTTGGACGAACTGAAGCAACCAAACTGCCGCTGATTGCCTGATTTCTGGGCATGCACCCTATGACCCAAGCCAAGAAACAAGAATTTGTCTCGGCATTTGAGCTCAAGCGCCATTTGGGGGCATGCTATCGCACTGCCTGGTTACTCAATCACAATCTGATGCAGGTCATGAGTAATCGCTGCGCAAGCTTGATGGGCGTATCGGGATCTATGCCGCCTACCTTGGGGTGAATTGCCCGGAGGGGAAAACGGACGCGGCTCTGAGAACAAGGTATCTTTCATTGCT
>JBDSEJ010000556.1:0-14099 GCA_039920105.1 Candidatus Nitrotoga sp.
ACGCTGCACTGCGCTAGCATGCGGTGCAGTGCGGTGCGGCGGCGTACCGCTGGGAATAAAGTGTATCGCTGCCAGATTGCATTGCTCCAGTGCTTCTTGTGCTAAGCGCAAATGTCCATTATGGACAGGATCGAACGTGCCGCCCAAGATACCGATAGGGGCTGGATTCAAGGTTATAGCACCAATCGGCGAACATCCGACAATACTTTGCCAAGATAGCTTGTGAAACGCACCGCCTCCGCACCATCGATTACGCGATGATCATATGACAGCGACAGCGGCAAAATTAGCCGTGGCACGAACTCGCCCACTTTGAATATTGGCTTTATGCTCGCCTTGGACACACCGAGAATAGCCACTTCTGGCGCATTAATAATAGGTGTAAACGCTGTTCCGCCGATGCCGCCAAGGCTGGAAATAGTGAAACAGCCACCTTGCATGGCGGTTGCGGGCAGCTTTTTTTCACGTGCCTTGATACTAATCTCGCCCAACTCTTTTGCCAGTTGAGCTATGCCCTTTTGATCCACATCACGTAACACTGGCACCATCAGACCATCCGGTGTATCAACTGCCACGCCGATGTGAAAATATTTTTTAAGCACTAAATTTTCACCGCTAGCATCTAATGATGAATTGAAATCCGGGTATTGTTGCATAGCTGTTACCACTGCCTTGAGCAAGAATGCCAGCGGAGTAATTTTTATTCCTTGTTTCGAATATTCCTCACCAAGCTCCTTGCGGAAAACTTCCATTTCGGTAATGTCAGCCTCATCGTGTTGGGTAATGTGCGGAATGGAGACCCAGTTGCGATGAAGATTGGCACCAGAAAGCTTCTTGATGCGTGAAAGCGGCTTGGTTTCAATTACACCAAACTTGGAAAAATCCACTACCGGCATGGCAGATATTTGCAAATCACCACCAATGCCACTTTGCGGTTGTATAAGCGCACCTTTTACGAAGGTCTGCACATCAATTTTGGTAATGCGTCCTTTTTCTCCGCTGCCTTTCAATCGCGTAAGATCAACCCCCAGTTCACGCGAAAAACGCCGAATGGACGGACTTGCATGCGCCTTGCCTGTAGGACGGTTGCTTGGCAAATTAGCTGGCGCGTCAGGAAGTGTGGGAGGTGCTTCAATAGAAGGAGCTTCAGCTGAAATTGCGGCTCCTGTTTCAGAAACTGGTGGGATTTTGGGGCTATCCACAGTAGAGGTTTCCGATGCACTGGTTTCTATCAATAAAATTAGTGTGCCTTCCGATACTTTGTCGCCCACTTTTACGCTAACCTTATTCACTACCCCAGCAAATGGCGCTGGCACATCCATTGTGGCCTTGTCAGTTTCCAGGGTAAGCAGGGACTGTTCAGCCTTAACTGTATCCCCTGCTTTAACCATTACTTCTATTACCGGCACATCTTTGGAATTACCGATGTCCGGCATTAGTACTTGTTTGATTTCTGCCACGCGTGTCTCCTGCCCGCTCAAATCGTAGTTGGATTCGGTTTGTCGGGATCAATATTGTACAGTTTGATTGCCTTGCTGACTTCGCTCATGATTACCGTACCTTCGTCAGCCAGCGCTTTCAGCGAGGCGAGTACTATGTAATAGCGATCAACCTCAAAGAAATGGCGTAATTTTTTTCGCGTATCCGAACGGCCAAAACCGTCTGTCCCCAACACTTTGAAATGGCCGGGCAAGAAGGCACGAATTTGATCGGCATAGCTTTTAATGTAATCGGTGGCAGCAATTACAGGTCCCTTGCGCTTGCCCAAACATTGCTCGGCATAGCTTACGCGTTGTTCAGCTTCGGGATGCAGCATGTTCCAGCGCTCACTATCCAATCCATCCCGACGTAACTCATTGAAGCTGGTTACGCTCCAGATGTCGGAGGCTACCCCAAAATCCTTCATCAATAAATCAGCAGCTGCGATAACTTCGCGCAGAATAGTCCCGCTCCCCAGAAGTTGCACTCTGGGTGTTGTGGCGGACTGAGCGTTTCCTTCATTGAATAAATACATACCCCTGATAATGCCTGCCTCCGCACATTCAGGCATGGCCGGATGTGCGTAATTCTCATTCATCACAGTGATGTAATAAAACACGTCCTCACGTTCCTGATACATGCGGCGCATGCCATCCTGAATAATCACCGCCAGTTCGTAAGCAAAGGTTGGATCATATGACACACAGTTAGGAATGGTCGCCGCCATCAGGTGGCTGTGGCCGTCTTGATGTTGCAGACCTTCTCCATTCAATGTGGTTCGCCCAGCCGTGCCCCCCAGCAGAAAGCCGCGTGCACGCTGGTCGCCCGCCGCCCAGATCAAATCGCCGACACGCTGAAAGCCAAACATGGAATAGTAGATATAGAACGGCACCATCGCTACACCATGGTTGGCGTAGGCTGTGGATGCGGCAATCCACGACGACATGGCGCCAGCTTCATTGATGCCTTCCTGTAAAATCTGCCCTGCCTTATCTTCCTTGTAGAACATCAATTGATCGGCATCCTGCGGAGTATACAGCTGGCCAACTTGAGAAAAAATGCTGAGCTGGCGAAACAGTCCCTCCATACCGAAAGTGCGCGATTCGTCCGGTACGATGGGCACTACCAGCTTGCCAATTTCTTGGTCTTTCACCAAAATGCCCAGCATTCGTACGAAAGCCATTGTGGTGGAAATTTCACGCTCTTCGGTACCTTTAAGCAGCACCTCAAAAGTATCCAGCCCTGGTATTTGCAAGGGCTCTGCCACAGCTTTGCGATCGGGTACTGTGCCCATGGCCTTGCTACGCTCGCGCAGATAACTCATTTCCAGGCTGTCATCGGGTGGACGACAGAATGGCAATTTGCTGAGTTGGTCATCAGATACTGGGATATTGAAGCGATCACGGAATTTGCGTAATGCTTCATCCCCCACCTTTTTTTGCTGGTGGGTAATATTTTGGGCTTCACCGGCTTCACCCATGCCATAGCCTTTGATAGTCTTGGCTAGAATAACGGTAGGTTGCCCCTTATGATTTGCTGCGGCCGCGTAAGCGGCAAAAACTTTATTTGAATCGTGGCCACCACGGTCAAGATGCCAGATTTCATCGTCCGACATGTCGGCGACCAGTTCCAGCAACTCGGGATATTTACCGAAGAAATGTTGGCGCACATAAGCGCCATTTTTGGATTTGTATGTCTGATATTCGCCGTCTAGCGCTTCTTCCATGCGCTTTAGCAACAGCCCTGTCTTGTCCTTTTCGAACAAACGATCCCATTTTCCGCCCCATACCAGCTTGATCACATTCCAGCCCGCGCCACGGAATACACTCTCCAGCTCCTGGATGATCTTGCCGTTGCCACGAACAGGGCCATCCAGTCGTTGCAGGTTACAGTTAATAACGAAAATCAGATTATCCAATTTTTCGCGCGCGGCCATTGAAATCGCCCCCAGCGATTCCGGCTCATCAGTTTCACCATCACCGAGGAATGCCCATACCTTGCGTCCATCGGTACTGGTAATGCCCCGATACTCCAGATAGCGCATGAAGCGAGCTTGGTAAAGAGCCATCAGCGGACCCAAACCCATGGACACGGTGGGAAACTGCCAGAAATCGGGCATCAGCCATGGATGCGGGTAAGAGGGTATGCCGTCGCCATTTACTTCTCGGCGGAAATTGTGCAATTGCTCCTCGCTGAGGCGCCCCTCCAGAAAGGCGCGTGCGTATATACCGGGCGAAGCATGTCCCTGAAAATAAATCAGGTCACCGCCATGATTCTCGGTCTTGCCATGGAAAAAGTGGTTGAAGCCTACATCATAAAGCGTGGCCGCCGAAGCAAAGGTGGCGATGTGGCCACCCAGTTCAGATGACTCGCGATTGGCATTCATCACAATAACCATCGCGTTCCATCGAGTCAGGGCACGAATACGATGCTCAAGTTCATGATTGCCGGTCGAGCGTTGCTCCTTGTCGAGCGGTATGGTGTTCAGGTAAGGTGTGATTGTGCTAATCGGCATAGCGAAACCGGCCAAGTGTGCTTTTCGAACCAGCTGGCTGATCAGGTAATGCGCGCGTTCAGGGCTTTCATGCTCCAGCACCGAATCCAGTGCATCCAGCCATTCTTGTGTTTCCTGTGTATTGCTATCAGGTAAATCTGCCATATATATACTCTCTATCACTCATTGTTGTTGAACCGTACATTTACTCACAAGGCTGTTTATTTTTGATGGTGTACAAGTGCGCGCTATCTACCTGTATGCATATCTGAAACGCACTGTATTGCCTCACTTTCCGTTACAACCCATTCCACTTTGTGATCGGTGGCTTCCTGCGGTAGATCTGCAACCAGCTGGATAGCGAATGCCCCGGCGACGAGCGCAGGCCGGCAGCCTTGGTTCGCCCCCTTAATTCGCGCCAACAGCTTGTCATAAAATCCGCCGCCATAACCTAGTCGCGCACCGTCTCGTCCAAATGCTATTCCCGGCAACAAGATAAAATCAACCTCTTTCAAAGTATTTATTTTGGCACAGCGCTCAACCAACGGTTCGCGTATATCCCACACACCGGGTGCCAAATCGAGCTGCAAATTGGTCACACGGAAAACATCTAATTCTTTCGTAGTGCGGTTCACCTTGGGTAACAGCAAGCATTTATCGTCGCGCAATGCCTGCCGCACCCATTCATCAGTAGAGAACTCCGCGCCGAAGCTCATATACCCCAGCACCGTAATTGCCGTGCGATATGCATGTAGGTTGGCGACACGTTCCGAAATGGAATGACTCGAGCATGCTCTCTCAACCGCGGTCAATTGTTCGCGGTCTGCAATTATACGTTGTCTGATAGATTGCTTCATAACCTGTATTGGCATAGGCAGATTATCTTTGCTCATAATATTCAAGTAGACGGCATCTTTTGAAGTATCGACAGTAAATCGTAGCAATTTCTTAAAAAATTTCCTCTGTGAACGCGGCCAACACCGCCGCATGCCGATTCGAACAGTTTACCAATAAATTCAGGTTATTTTTTGGTTAGAATGACAACCAGAATAGCGAAAAATTTCTTCGCCTTATATGCCATAACGACGGATCATTACGCTGCCGTAAACAACATCCAGATATTAAACTTTTCAGCATAAACTCACGGATAATAGCTGTAGATTTATGGACAATGGTTAATTTAAGCCAGCCCACGCTTATTACAATTTAACCGTCAGCTCAAGAACAGCTTATATGCCGGATTATCACTCTCATCCCAATAACGATAACCAAGCTTGTCTAAAAAAATTAGCAACGGTTTCTTGTCATGATGAGGCACTTGCATGCCGATCAGTACACGGCCATAATCCGCGCCATGATTGCGATAGTGGAACAAGCTGATATTCCAGCTATGGTTCATGCTATTGAGAAAAGTCATCAATGCGCCAGGGCGCTCTGGAAATTCGAAGCGAAACAAAATTTCGTCCTGCAAGCCAGACGCATGCCCACCTACCAGATGGCGTACATGCAGCTTAGCCATCTCGTTGTCAGTGAAATTCAGTGCTGACAGCTGATGTTTACTTAGTATGTTTACAAGCTTGGTAATTTCAGACTGATCTTTTACCTGCACTCCGACGAATACATGCGCTTCCTTGGAGTTCGCATAACGATAGTTAAATTCAGTAATATTACGCTGGCCTAACAATGAACAAAATTGGCGAAAGCTTCCTGGTGCTTCCGGAATGCTCACAGCCAGAATAGCCTCGCGTTTTTCGCCGAGCTCTGCCCGCTCCGCGATGAAACGCAAACGGTCGAAATTCATGTTGGCCCCGCTAGCAATTGCTACCAGCGTCTTGTCCTTGAGCTTCTCGCGCTCCGCATACAACTTGGCACCAGCAATAGCCAGTGCCCCGGCAGGTTCAAGATTGGTGCGGGTATCTTCGAACACATCCTTTATAGCTGCGCAGATAGCGTCAGTGTCCACCAGTATAATTTCGTCCACCAATTCGCGGCACAAACGGAACGTCTCCTGCCCGACTTGTTTTACAGCCACGCCATCTGCGAACAAGCCGACATGCTCGAGCTTGACGCACTGACCGGCCTTAATCGAGCGGCTCATGGCATCGGACTCCACTGGTTGCACGCCGATAACCTTGATTTCCGGGCGAACAGCTTTCACGTAAGCTGCAACGCCCGAGATTAGGCCGCCGCCACCGATGGGGGCGAATATTGCATGAATAGGTTGGCTATGCTGTCGCAATATTTCCATACCGATAGTTCCTTGTCCAGCGATGACATCTGAATCATCATAAGGATGGACAAAGGTGAGATCGAGTGTCTGCTCTAGCTCCAACGCATGCAAATAGGCATCAGAATAAGAATCGCCATGCAAAATTATTTCTGCGCCTCGGCTGGCAACTGCCTCGACTTTAATCTGTGGTGTAGTCAATGGCATAACGATGATGGCCTTGCAGCCCAGCCTCTGTGCTGACAGCGCCACGCCCTGCGCGTGATTACCGGCCGATGCAGCAATGACACCGCGCTTAAGTTGCGCCGGCGACAACTTCGCCATCTTGTTATAAGCACCACGTAGCTTGAATGAAAATACCGGCTGCATGTCTTCCCGCTTTAGCAGAAGGTTGTTACCTATACGAACCGACAAATTGGGCGCCACATCTAGCGGACTTTCAATAGCCACGTCGTAAACACGGGTGGTAAGGATGCGGTTTAAGTAACTTTGCATGGCTGGCCTACGAATTAATTTATGAATAAAGCATGATGCAAGACTAGCAGGAATTGCGTGCAACCCAAAACAGTTTCCGTAACAAGGGTTTCCGTAATACTGGGGTAGGTTGTTAATAATGGACATCAATAGATTCATGCTGCCAAGTACTTTATCAGGGTCAAAGACGGCAACGGTAAGCGTTGAGCCGATTCCTTTGCGCCTAACCCCTCTACCGTTACATGCTTGGCCAGTTCACGAAATTCCTTGCTATAAATCGCGTTCGGTATGCTTTGCTTCGTTAGGCACCTTCGTTTCATGGTTAACAATACGTTGGCGTCATTTTTATCAACTTACCTCAATTTTTCAGAGCTGCCATAAAAAATGGATGAATAGCCGCAGAGATTCAAAGCAATTAAAGCTCGGCTTGAAATGGCCGATATAAATAAAAACAAACAGCACCAATGAGATGAGGCGGTCGCTTACTGATCATTCTGCACTGAGCAGCTTTATATCCCTTAACGTATTGCTTACCTTTATCGCGAATAGTCATTAAGGAAACGCCATGGCAGCAGAAAAACTGAAAAAAAAAGAATTCCAGTATCGATGGGAGGGTAAGGATAAATCCGGCAAGCCTATCAAAGGTGAGGTACGTGCTGTCGGCGATGCGGTTGCTGCCACACAGCTAAGGCGCTTGGGCATTAATGTTACCAGTATAAAAAAAATCCGCTTTAGCGGGGGAAAAAAGATCACCCAGAAAGATCTCACCCTGTTTACACGCCAGCTTGCTGTAATGATGAAATCCGGTGTACCGTTACTACAATCATTCGATATTGTTGGTAAGGGGCATCACAATCTTTCCGTTTCCCGCCTACTGAATGACATTAAAACCGACGTAGAAACGGGTAGCAGTTTGGAGCAGGCATTCTTGAAGTTCCCGCTGTATTTTGACGATCTGTTTTGCAATCTGATAGGTGCAGGCGAGCAAGCCGGTATTCTGGACAGCTTGCTGGAACGTTTGGCCACCTATCAGGAAAAAACGCTGGCCATCAAGAACAAAATAAAAGGGGCGTTAATGTATCCGGTTTCAATTATTGCAATCGCCTTTATTATTACCGCAGTAATCATGATTTTTGTGATCCCCGCGTTTAAACAGTTATTTTCAAGCTTTGGCGCCGATCTGCCCGCACCTACACTGGTTATGATGAGCATCTCTGATTTTTTCGTTGATTATTGGTGGGCGATTTTCAGTATTGTAGGTGGTGGACTTTACGCCTTCTTCTACTTCTGGAAACGTAGCAAAAAAATGCAGGCCGCCATGGATAGAGTAATGCTTAAGTTACCAATTTTTGGAAGTGTAATCCGTAAGGCCTCAATAGCACGATGGACGCGTACACTGGCAACCATGTTTGCCGCTGGAGTACCGCTGGTGGAGGCTCTTAACTCGGTGGCAGGCGCTGCTGGCAACGTGGTGTATTATGATGCAACCAAGATCATTCAGCGTGAAGTCAGCCAAGGAGGTACCCTGACAGCAGCCATGCAAGATGTAGGAGTATTTCCTAGCATGGTATTGCAAATGGTTTCGATAGGAGAAGAAGCGGGTTCACTAGATGGCATGTTAAACAAAGTTGCCGATTTTTTTGAGGCTGAAGTAGACGATGCCGTGGCGTCGTTGGCCAGCCTTATGGAGCCTGTCATTATGGTGGTGTTAGGTACACTGATCGGCGGTATGGTGGTGGCGATGTATCTGCCCATTTTCAAGATGGGGCAGGCTGTCGGTTAAATCACTAATTGGATACCGTTGTATCGTCAATTAATCCTAATGGTATTAAGAAGTTATTATCATCAATGCGCTGGACTGGATGAATGATTTAGTTCCTACATTGCTCGCCTTAATTCGTGTAATTTTGTTAAAAGTTGCATATTTGTATCTTGGAAAACTATGTCACCTCTAGTTGAGTTACTGCAAAGCCTTCCGTTTTTTTTCATTGTTATGTGCGGTATTATCGGTCTGATGGTGGGTAGTTTTCTAAATGTCGTAATTCATCGTCTACCTAAGATGTTGGAACGTGAGTGGTATGTCCAGTGCGCAGAACTCAACAACATCGAACCAGAAAGTGTGCCACCGTACAATTTGTCCATGCCGCGTTCAGCCTGTCCGCACTGTGGCCACAAGATAAGCGCGCTGGAAAACATCCCGGTTATCAGTTATTTGCTGTTGCTCGGCAAATGCAAGGATTGTAATGCACCTATCTCGGCACGTTATCCAATCGTGGAAATGGTGTCTGGGCTTCTGAGCGCCTACGTCGCATGGCATTTCGGCTTCGGTTTGGCTGCAATGGCAGCTTTGTTGTTTATCTGGATGCTATTGGCATTAACCTGCATTGATCTTGATACTCAGCTGTTACCAGATAACATCACATTGCCACTTCTGTGGCTGGGTTTACTGTTTAATTTGTCGTCCACTTTTATTGATATTAGTAGTGCCGTTATGGGCGCTATCGCTGGATACCTGGCTCTGTGGAGCATCTATTGGCTGTTCAAGCTCGCAACCGGCAAGGAAGGCATGGGTTATGGTGACTTTAAGCTACTGGCGGCAATCGGCGCTTGGTTGGGCTGGCAAATGCTACCGTTGGTTATTATGCTTTCTTCAATTGTCGGCGCAGTGGTCGGCACTGCCTTGATAGTCGCGGCACGCCTCGGCCGCAACGTCCCCATTCCATTCGGCCCGTATTTAGCAGGTGGCGGCGTGATCGCGTTATTCTGGGGAAAAACGCTTACGAACGGCTACCTGCAACTGTTTAACATTTCATGATATATCGTGTGGGACTAACCGGGGGCATCGGTAGCGGCAAGAGTACAGTAGCTTCACTATTCAAAGAATGCGGTGCGTTAGTCATTGATAGCGATATCATTTCACACCAGATGACCCAATCCGGTGGCATAGCCATCTCTGAGATTCGCACGACATTTGGAGGTGACTATGTTGATGCCAGCGGGGCATTGGACAGAGGGCTTATGCGGCAATTGATATTTTCTGATCAATCTGCCAAATTGAAGCTGGAGGCCATTCTTCACCCGCTTATCCGCGCGCAAATTCTGGTGCAGATCGATAATGTCAAAATTAGCAGCACCCTTACATCTCCCTATCTGTTGCTGGTCATTCCACTGTTGTTTGAAACGCTTAGCTACCGCGAGTTGGTGCAATGCACATTGGTAGTGGATTGTGCGGAAACCACCCAAGTAGAGCGCACCATGCAACGTAGTGGTCTGGATGAGCAAACAGTGCGTACTATAATGGCATCTAAAATTACGCGTGCCGAACGGCTACGGCTTGCAGATGAGATCATTCAAAATGATAGTAATCTGGATATATTGCGCCAGCAGGTAGGCCAGCTGCACCTGCATTTTAAGGCCATTTCCTCAGGAATTGATTGACGTATATAATGGACATAATATATTAATCATTTTTTAACCCTAAATTAATCTCCACTCTACTGGCATTGTGATTAGCTATGATTTCCCTCTCAATGAACGTATGCGCACCCTGCTGCGCCTAGAGGATCTTTACGCCAAGTTGCTATGTTTTATAGAAAGATCAAGCGTCATTGACCATCAAGCCGCACTGGGCACACTGTTTGAAGTGCTCGAAGTCGCTAGCCGTTCCGACCTGAAATCTGAACTGTTGCAAGAGTTGGACCGCCAAAAAAAACAGCTTTCCTCTTTACACAATAATCCAGAAATTTCAGAGCAAGCACTGGATGCGGTACTCGATGAAATTGAAAAAGCCAGTAGCGGTGTGCTCAACATGAATGGCAAGGTAGGCCAGCACTTGCGCGAAAACGAATGGTTAATGAGCATCAAGCAGCGTGCCGGCATTCCTGGCGGGACGTGCGAGTTCGATTTGCCATCCTACCATCACTGGCTTCACCAGGATGCCATGGCGCGGCGCAACTACTTGATGAACTGCCTTGCCCCCATTCTCCCCATACGTGATGGCCTTGCAATCATCTTGAAGCTGTTACGCGAAAGTGGAAAATCGTACCATTACAATGCCCACCAAGGGAGCTTTCAGCAAATGCAAAGTGGACGCGTGGCACAAATGCTGCGTCTCAGGATGGACAAAGCTCTACCGTGCGTTCCTGAAGTCTGCGCCAACAAATACATGCTTAATATTCGCTTCATTGCTGCTGATTATGTAGCCAAGAGCGCCTTATACGATCAGGATGTCGCATTCAACCTTACTTTCTTCTCTTTATAGCTTGCTTTGATCTAAATACGCACGCCATCCTCCCACAAGTGAGAAGGAGTTGGGGGTGAAATGAATATTGGTCCTTTTAAAATAGGAATACGCCGCGATGAAGAAAGCAACTATTGTCAATTGTCCGCAATGTAAAAAAGAAGTGACGTGGAACACTGGCAGTCCCTTTCGCCCATTTTGCAGCGAGCGCTGCAAGTTAATTGATCTGGGACAGTGGGCTACTGAAAGCTATCGTATACCGCAGGCCGAGAGCAATTCGGAAGATGAGCCTTTTCACCAAGCCTGACGCAACATCGCAATGCCATGCGCACAATGTTGCCATGCATTTTCCATATCATCACAACATAATCCACCCAGCGCATACACTGGAATGGCCGAATTTGCCGCCATCATTTCAAATGCCTGCCAGCCTAAAGGTCTTGCGTCGGGATGACTGAGGGTGGGCATTACAGGGCTCAACACCACGAAATCGAAGCCCAGATTACTGGCTCGCTGTAATTCCTCGGCGTTGTGGCAGGATGCAGCACACCAAGTCAAGTCGGGGCGTGAATTACACGCAGCAAGCTGAATACTATTCAAATGCACGCCGTCCGCGCCAATTTGACTAGCCAGTTCGATATCACTATTAATGAGTACTTGGGCGCCGTATGAGTGTGCTAGTTTTACCACACGTAAAGACAATTCACGCATAGCTTCGCGTGACAAATAAGGTTCGCGTACCTGCACTAACTTCAAGCCATTTTCCAGCGCACCTTGTAAGCGTTCCATAAATTGCTCACTACCCAACTCGGCCGCGTTACTAATGGCGTACAACGGCGGCAATTGCAACGCGCGGAGGATAAATGCGTTGGCTGGAAGTACTGGGGATACCGTCAAATTGGAGGGAATTTGCCAACTCAGTTGTTGACTTTCTTTGCCTTGAAGCTCACCCCGCCATACAGTAATACGAAAGAAATTCAGTTGTACTGTAGCGTGTGCATAATTGTGCAAGCGTGTCAGCCAAGGATAAGCCCCAGCAATTTTAATACCTAACTCTTCGTGCAGCTCTCGTTCCAGCGCATGCAGCAGTGTTTCTTCCGCTTCAACTTTACCGCCTGGAAACTCCCAGTAGCCTTCGTAAGACTTGCCTTCTGGTCGCTGAGCTAACAAGAAGCTGTCATAGGTATATCGCTTTCTCAGGGTGGCCTCAGTAGAGAGCAAATCTGCTTTGCCATTCACCTCGCGCAACAACACGCCAACGGCAACTTCAATCACGCAAGAATTCATATCTTACAAGCCAAGTTGCACGTAGCTACCCGTTTAAGCGCTAATTTGCCTACAATCCATTTAATACGGAGTTGCCTCCAATCGAACATTAAAATTCTCAACTGTAACAAGGCATCTAACCGGTCAAACTTCCCATGTGACGGATAATTAAAAATATTTTCTGGATCATTCATATTTAGTAATTCACTTAGGTAACTCTCAAGGTTTACTGGCCTCATTGAGGAGTTGACCCAATAAGCCTCCGGCTTTGATGGAGGCCATTTTATTAGGTCAACAACACCAGCAGAACACTGCTGCCAGTTAGCATTTTTAATCATGCATTCTTAGCTTTTTTCGTTGAATTGGCGTTCAAATGCTGCGCACGATCAAAGATACAAATCGCCCGAGTATATTTATCATTACCTCAGAGACCACAAAATCATGGCCCAAATCAAAAAGGCATTTATTAGTGCCAAAAAAACGGCAGCGCTGCCCATGTCCTTTGCCCTCTTGGCCAATGGATGAATATCCAGTGATACCCGATCCACAGTGGCTTCAATGGCCGAGTTGATCATTTCCACCACCAATACCAGCATAACGCTAGCCACCAACAACACTCGCTGAGTCACATCCACCGGCACCATGAAGGCCACCGGCACAAGAACGATGGCGAGAATAACTTCCTGACGAAAAGCGGCCTCATTTTGCCACGCAAGTTGTAGTCCAGACAGGGAATAGCCAAGGGCTTTCACCAACCGACGTAACCCGGAAGCTTTGTGGGGATTAACATTTGTCATGCTTACAAATTTTACGCTATGGATTCAATTTCGAAGCAAAACACTTGAGAGTCTAATGCATCGTTGTTAATAGAATGATTATTTACTCATTAATCTTAGATAGAAGCTGTCCATGATGCTGTTACACATAACAATAAGACTATTTTGCATATCTGCAGAGCATCGCACTGCAGATTTTAAATTCTTTAAGTGTTTACGCAAAGTTGCCTGTACTGAATTCCTGCATTGCACACTCAATCTATCCAGCAGGCATCAAATTTGGAAAGGCAATCGTTTCCTCTTGTACCGTGGTATCCACATCTACGACTGCAAGCAAGGATGCCGAGACCGACTTTCTTCCGAGTAAAAATAGCTGAACTGCGCTTCGGCTGCGTTCCAGTCAATCTGACTGGCCAGTTTGTACAGCGCGTGACACTGTATCAGCATCTAATCCAGCCGCAGCCGGAACAGGTCATCTTGGGAAATTTGCTCGATTTTATGTGGTTTTATTTTGCAAGGAACCCTTACTCGACAGGCCGAATTCTTGCAAACATAACTTCGCTTGAATAAGCAAATAAATTCGTCATTCTTGTGGGTTGTACAGGGACGACAAATTACCAAGGGATTATCTGCCCGTCATAATTAAAGAATTTTCCTGAATCGGCCATTGAAAGGTTGCTGATCACTTGTCGTATGCCTGAAACACTTTGCTTGACAGAGATTAAAGCGTTCGGCCCGCCCATATCAGTTTTGACCCAACCCGGGTGAATGACTATCGAAGTGATTCCGGCAGACAGCAGATCAATTGCAAGGCTCTTGACCACCATGTTTACTGCTGTTTTGCTTGTACGATAGAGATAGCTGCCGCCTCCGCTATTGTCTTCAATGCTCCCCATTTTGCTCGTTATGGCTACAAAAACTTTTTGCTTGCTACGAGAAAGATGGGTGGCGAATGTTTCGGCCATTTTGAGTGGCGCCATGGTATTAATGCGGAATATCTGCATCCATTCCTCATAGTCGGTATGACCAAAACCATTTACGCCCGATTTTGGATAGATGCCTGCATTGTTAATGAGCAGATCGATAGATTCATCTGAAAGCTCCTGGGCCAAGCGCTCAATCTGCTGATGGTCAGAGACATCA
>JBDSEJ010000557.1:0-1718 GCA_039920105.1 Candidatus Nitrotoga sp.
TTAGAGCCTCCTCAGAAAATCAGCAAACACTGCGACAATAGCTTGGGCACACCTTGAGACTTTGAAATATATTTAAACAGCATCTAAACATTAAAAAGCAATATTTATAGCAGCGCGCACGAAGCCCAATAAAAACCTTCAACAACACCATCAGGTTCATAACCAGAAAGATGCTATTGATCCATGCTTCACTGGTACGTGCGGTTTTCGCCCGGATGTAATTCAGATTATAAGCATTCTTGCCTTGCCCAAACTTACCTTCGATGGGGATGCGCTGTCGGTAGTCTTCACGTCGTTGCTTTTGTAATTGCTTGAACGCCACTCGATTTGCTTCTGTTAGCTGTGGGGGGCGACCCAATGGTTTTCCAGCAAAACGAATCCCTTTTTCTTTCAGGTAACGTCGGTTATCTCGTGTGCCATAAATCTGTCACCCAATACACTTTGCGGATAATAGCCGTAACGCTGTTTGTAGGCTTCAACTTGTGTGGGCAAGTCGCCCCCTTCATTGAAAGCATCCCAGCTGATGTGGTCAACACTAGCAATCCCTGCTGGTGTCAAGCTAACACTTAGTTTGGCACCAAATTCAGCCGCTTTGTTTGCTTTGCCTCGTACGATTGGGCGTACATGGGGTTGGTGAATACTGACAATGCGATTATCGCAACGCTTACAATTAAACCGAAGCATTTCTTCTTGTTGGCTGACCACATTCTGGATAATCCAGTACTTGCGCAGCAAGGAATAAGACAGTGGAATCACCCTGCCTGAAAGGACATCTAATAATTGTTCGATATGCTGAAAGTTTCTACGCAAATATTGCAGTTGTTTCTTGATCCACGCGCGTAGCTTCTTGCCCTTGGGCCGACGCTGTTTCAAAATGGCCAGGTAGTCTTTGCGTGCCGTTTGGCGATAGGTTCGTGGCTTAGCTTTCGCTCCAGTTGCGGGGTGTAGAACATCAATAATCCGCTCACTGATTTCACGGCTTTCATTCAATAAGCTCAGGTCAGTCGGAAAACGAATGGCTTGTTCTGCGACCGTCGCATCTAAAATCAGTCTGCCCTGATGGGTAGCGGCATCGTCCACACTTTGAACATCCTGTTTCATGGCATCTTCATCGCAGGTCGATGTTGTTTCGTTTTGACTTGGGGGTTCGTCGTCTGTGTGATTACATGCTGCTATGCTTTTCTCTGTGTCCGGCATGGGGCGTTTTTCCATCACATTAACGATCGCTTGCTGGAAATATGCAAAGGTCTGCTCACCCATGCGTCGACGGATTTCTACAAATAATGAAGGTGCAAAAGGTTGTTTGTCTTGATAAGCGGGGAACCCGACAAAGTATTGGAGATAGAAGTTCTCCCGGATCTGCTGCACGGTCTCTTCATCACTTAAACATAGTTTATGTTTGATGATGACCGCGCCAATGACCAATCGTGCGTCTTTTGCAGGTCGACCATGCGTTGAGGAGTGATTTTTATAATAACCACTGGCCAGTTCATCCCAAGGTATGCATTGACTGAGTTTCACCCAACGATTATCTGCATTTAGTTTTACATCGAATGGCGTTTCAAAACCTTCCAAGGTGAGTTGCTTCTGGCTTTTGTATGTGATCATGTGCAAGCTTTTTCGGGGTAAATGGTTGTTTTGCTTGCACTATTATAACGTAAAATGAGTAATTTTGCAATGCAATCAATTGGTTGTTGTTTCTGAGTGGGCTCTAATTA
>JBDSEJ010000558.1:0-4944 GCA_039920105.1 Candidatus Nitrotoga sp.
CTTTGTCGATATACTTAGTATTTCAGGTACTTCGGCATATGCCGTTCCAGCCTGCGATATTCGCTTAGTTTCCGGCACAGTCATTCTGAATGCGATCATCTTGCCAGATGGCAAATTATGCCAAGGGGTTACATTATACTTAAATCCTGGAGCCCATGTAACGTCAACTATCGTGCAGTTTGCCGGAACATCGCCAGATGGAGGTGGAGGTGTAGGTGTAGGTGTAGGTGTGGGTGTGGGTGTGGGTGTAGGTGTAGGTGTAGGTGTGGGTGTGGGTGTGTCAGTTGAACATCTAACTAACAGGTCGCCGCTGGCCTGAGCGGTATATTCTGTGTAAGAACATGAATTCCCTGATACCCCCTCCAAAGCTATCGTAGCGGCCGAGACGGGCATTGTATGGGCCATCAGCAACGTCAAACCAAGAAATGAGTCTCTTGAGTTCATTAATTTTATTTTCATATTTGCCTCCTAATATAGAGTTTAATTACCAATTCGCGGAATAGTGTCATCCAAGAAGACGAAAAAAATTATTCCTACAACATAGTAATATTATCGTTATCTTGGTTTACAAAACCTAGATATAAAATGTAAATATTGACTACTTTTTTCATTATATTAGAACAGTGATAAAAAAAGAGAATATTCCACTGAACGGTAAGAATGCGAAGATGAATGGTAACCACCTACTATGTAGTCAAAATATAGTCTTTAATTATTCACATACAAAATGTATTAATAAAAAAGCGGGGGTTCGGAATTTATTCGAACCCCCACTTTAACCAGTACGTCTAACTGCTACGCATTGTTTCCCAGCAATAACTTAATTCGTATTAGAAGACATTACCTTCAGAAACCGAAGTTGTATACTTATGATTAAAATTGCCGCCGTATGTTGCCATAACTCCAGCTGCAGCATTTGCGTTAATAAAATCTTGCAACATAAAACCAACTGTAGGCAAACCGATATAGGTGTCACCATCTAAACTCGTTAATTTATGAGAAGCATCAAAATGTTCACTAGGGGTAAAATTGTCATCAGCATCTGTTTGACCGTTAACGACAGGAATGTTCAAAGCGTTAAACGACATCCGCAACCATCCATTTTCGAAACCGCTGGCAATAGGCACATTAACTTGGTTGGCTGAACCCAGCAAGTTACTATTGTTAAATGTTACAACGTTGGTTTCCCAGCACAGAGAAGTACCGCCGCCTGGAGCAGGTGGAGAGAAATCAACGATACTTACGTTACCTTCTTCACGGTCCCAATAGCTTAAGCTGACCGGCTCACACGCGCCGTCTAGCCAGAACTTGTGAGTAAACGGACTAAACACCTTAGTGTTGTCCGGCGTCACTGAAGGGTTATGGACAGGAACGGAGTATCTTTTGGTTGGCATCGTTACCACCCAGTCGGTGCCGGAAATAGTAGCATTATCCAGAACATACTCATTGATGATATTGTTGTGCATCAGCAACGCGTTAACGGAATTGTGAGCTTTAGAAGTGGGCCAAGAGCTCGTAACAGTGCCAGCGCCGTTAAATACTATGCTGGTAGTATCTGAAGATCTCAAATCAGGCAGAATGCTGCCAGGAGAAAACCAAAGATTCGTAGCAAAAGCTGGGGCGAAGGCATCTAATACAACTGGGTCATAGCCAAAATCAGTTCCGCTTGCAACGTTTATCAGAGAAGCTGTACCCGCCAAGCCACCTCTTGCTGGAGCAGCCTCAGCAGATTGACCACCCACCGAATGTGCTGTACCGGCGCTCATATTCATATTCGCAGCCTGAACCACTGCGCAATTAGCCGGTACACCACTAACGTGTGTAATAGACGCATTGATTGCAGTATTTGTAATCGTGCCCATTTCAATAATTTCGAAATAGCCTTCACGGGTACGATCCAAAGAATTGGTTTCGCCATCTCCACCACTTTGCTGGATACCTTCAACTGCAGACCCTGTAAATGCGAAATTCACGAAATCTTTACCGCCAGAGGGAATTGCGGGGGCAGTGCAAGACCTGTCCCTGGTAACAAGCTTCGCGCCACTGCCAGTGTTCACAATCGCAGCAGTCCACATGTCATTCGGGGACAGATAGAGGTTAAAGTCAAGCACTTCGCGACTGTTTTTACCTTCGGTGAAACGTACTTTTACAGCTTTGGAAGAGTTAGTAGTGTTCACTACGGACATATAGGTATCCATTCCGCCACGTGTAGTGTAGTACGGATAAATCAAAACCTGACCGAGGCCATCACCATTTATGTGCACAGCAGCACTTGCTGTATTCGCGATACCAACTGAGCTTACCGCCGCCACTAAAGCAAGATACAGTGACTTTCTTTTAAATTTTTGCATTATCGCTAGACTCCTTATATTTTATTACGAAATGTTGAAAGCTTGACTTTAAAAAATAATTTTTTAATAAAGCATTACTTCAATAATCACTACAGTCGACTTTAGAAATTACTGCGATGTTATTGTATATCATAGTTGTTTCATATTACAAGTGATTTTTTGTACACATAATCCTCCTATCAAAATCCATAATCCAAATTATTTACGCGGTACGTACCACCATTTTCCGTTTTGACGCAACCAATTCTCCTCCAGTCGAGTTTCAAGTGATTTAATATCGCGATAGCCATACTCAATTGCAATTGATGCTTTGCACTGGTCATGCTCGCACGACACGGAATCCACGTTTGCTTTTTTCCAATTGCCACTGCGGATTTTAGCTTTATATAAATCCAACGACATAACATCACGTGTTCCAGGACTCAGAAATGTATAAGCTTTGGCAATATCCCCTTTGATTAAGGCTTCCCAGCGAGCAGCGGCTAGTTCGGCAACCATTTTTTGTGGTTCAACCTGTTCAGAAGATGCTGAGCTACCGCCCGATCCAGCACAACCCAATATTCCAATACTCAGAATAATCGCAGCAATACTCCGTTTCAATTTATAACCCATTCCGCAAATCAGTTTTTTCAAAATACCACCCAAATATCTATGTTTTTTTATTTGATCTATAGTCACTCTTGCGTGAATACACTGTCAAGGACAATCTAGAATCTTAGTACTTCACTGTCTCCTTTTTACAACATACAAAAATTATAATAGACTAACCTAGCCGTTTTGCTGTTACTCGTCTGATCATTGTCTTCGACATTCACTAATTTGCTACCCCAGATTTATTAAAAATCTTTAGCTCGAAACGAATCCGTCCCTTAAAAAAGGCATGAATTCACTTTGGCACTCCATATTTAAACATCTTGCAAATCTCTTTACGGCATGCTGTAGAAATACTTTAGGTGCAATCCCGTGAAATTCGCAAAACAAACGCAAGCTATTTGAGCAAAGGAACCTGTTTAACTTGCTGTTTGGGTATGCCATCAGGCTTACCGACTTTCTCCAGCAGCTCATTTAAGCTGGCAGGCTTTTTTGGCAAGTCGTTTGACTTTCCTATACCCTCCAGAAGGTCGCCTAAGCCAGTGAGTTTTTTTCGGAATTCATCGCTTACCTCACGCGCTTGCTGGTTATTGGCTACTAAACGCGGGGTAATCAGAAGAACCAATTCGGTACGGTTTTCAGCAAATGTCTGAGTACCAAACAATCCACCTATATACGGGATTTTAGATAGGAACGGCAAACCACTGGATGCTCTGGTATTGTTATCCGTAATCAATCCACCTAGCACCATGGTTTCGCCGGATTTAACCACTACCGTGGTTTTTACCGAGCGCTTGCTGATGGTAGGTGAGTTAATTGATGATGTAGTGGTTATTGCGGCTGCGCTAACCTCTTGATTAATATCCATCGTGACTTGGCCGCCGGCATTGATTCGGGGTGTAACCGTTAACAGAATTCCGGTATCAATATACTGAATTGAAGCAATTAGCCCGGTGGTGGAGCCTAAGACAGATTGGGTTTGACTTGTGATCGGCACCCGATCACCGACCTGGATTTTAGCAGTCTGATTGTCGGTGACCATTATATGTGGCGAGGAAATCACCTTTACGCGTGAATCGGTTGCCAATAAATTGAGCGCGGAGGCCACTCCGCCCACTACATTTGCATTACTTAATACATAGGAGAAACCGGGTGCCAATGCGCTAATCCCTGGGCCGCCGGTATCTAGCTTGCCGCTTCCGCGCAGTCCATTTTTGAAGGCCCACTCCAATCCAAACTTCAAATCACCGGATAGCGTTACCTCGGCAATTGTGACATCAATTAAAACCTGTCGCGGTGGCACATCAAGCTTGCGAATGGCAGTTTCTATTTTTTCGTAATTGGCCGGCGAAGCCAAAATTAGCAGCGCATTGTTGTCCTTGTCTGCGATCACTCGAACGTCGCCCTTAACTGCGACACTGTCGCCAGCAATTGCCAGGGGCTCCGAGCTTGCATCCACGGGGGTGGACTCTGCCGACTTAACTTCTACCGGAGCCAAGCCAGGGGCAAGCGCAGGCGGCATTGACGTCGAGGATATTGATTTGCTGAATACATTATTGATCAATGCCGCCAACTTCTCAGCCATTCCATTCTGCACCGGATAAACGAACAAGCGCATGCCGCCACCTGCTCCGCCTGTATGATCCATTCGCTCAATCCATATTTTTGCCTGCTCCAGATATCTGGGTTGCGGTGTAATAACCAGAATGGCGTTTAGCCGCTCAATTGGCACCAGCTTAACCACTCCTGCCAACGGACTTAGCGCCTGCGCACCAAAAATTTTGCCGAGGTCAGCCACGGCAGTCTTAACATCGACACTTTGCAGCGTGAAAAGGGCAACAGACATACCAGTCAGCCAATCCACATCAAACATGGCAATGGTGTCTTGCAAATGCCGTAATTCTCGCTCGGTACCGGAAAGAATTATCAGGTTGCGTGCTTCATCAATACGTACGGCGTTCGCTTCAGTAACAAATGGTTCAAGAATCTTTACCATTTCCTT
>JBDSEJ010000559.1:0-5281 GCA_039920105.1 Candidatus Nitrotoga sp.
CTGCGGCTTCTTTACGCCCAATTCGGGCTCGATCTTCGAGCAATTCTGGTCGCGCTCACATCAACACGAGGCTCCAATCAGATCAGGTTCGGCTGAAAACTCAATTGTTCAGGGTGGACTCGATAAATGCACGGGTTAACTCCAGCAATTCATACTAAACCGTATAAAACATATTTTTTGATTAGAATCAAAAAATTAATGCGCCTTACTTTATTTGTTGATAGTTACACCGTTTCGCCTTTCTTCGGTTCCACCAGATAAAATAGCCGGTAGAAAATAGTATCAGTGGCGACAAACCGACGATCACCTGTAAAACACGAGTAAGTGTCCCACCAATTGCGCCGATATGTATCGGGTACAGCGTGCTAAAAATCCGCGTACCCAGAGGGGCTGTCAAAGCGTTTTCCATCTGCAATACCTTTCCCGAATATTGATCAAAATAGACGAAGCTTCTTCCATTTGGATGAAATTCTTCTAGGAATTTTTTTCGAACCACTAAGGGTGCCCCCGGTTTCTGGGGAAGATTAATCCAGGTGGTGATGGCGGGTAACATATCGTCGGCTTGATTTAACATCATATCAAGTGCAGGTTTTGATATATGTGCTTGACGAATGTCGGACAGCGGTTGAGCATTCCTTGGTGGACTTTGAGTGATTACATTGATCAAGTTAATAACCGTACTATTAAAAACTAACGACGCGCCTGTAAAAGCAGTTAACAACAGAAAAACAACTATGTATATACCCGAAGCGCGATGTATATCAAAGTTCATTCTTTTCCAATGTGCGGCCCATTGGATTTTAAACCCCGATACAAACTTTCCTTTTCTAGGCCACCATAAAACAAGGCCCGTTATGCTCATTCCAATCAGTAGCAGTCCACTTACCCCAAGGATAATTTCGCCAAGATCGCCACTTAAAAGTTCAGTGTGCAGTAGCGAAACCCACCCGGTAAAGGTATCTTCCTGTCGATGTTCCCCCAAAATCATGCTGTTATAAGGGTCAACATAAACAAACAAGTCATGCGCACTGTTCATTTTAACTACATAGGTTTGCTCTGGAGTGCGCGGCATACGTATGAAATACGGTTTGTCTTCCGGATAGGCGTGCCGCACTGTTTCCAACACCGACTGTAAAGATACACGCTCGTCACGCGGTACTGATTTCATCAATTCTGGATATACCAGTGCCTCTATCTCTTCGCGGAAAACCAGCACGCTACCAGTCAGCCCGCTTAATACCAGCAGCAATCCAATTGCTAAACCGGTATACATATGTAGTTTTGAAACAACTTTTCTGAAAGTCACAACTTAACTCCAACAGCTTTTTTGCGCTTCATGAGTGCTGCCTGCATCAGAAGCATTTTTCATCAAATGGAGCCGATTTTATTAAATCAATTCGACCCGAAAGATATGTCTCAGCTCCTTAAATAATCACCCTTTAAAATTGCATCCGGGCTGTAACCTTAAGCATGCGCGGTGCCCCCACACCCAGCAGGCCATTACCTGCGGTACTCCAATAGTTCCTATCAGTTGCATTGTCGAGCACTGCCTGGAATGTAGTTCGATTGCCGGCAATAGATGTGGTATGACGGACGCCCAAAGACATGGTCGTATAACCGCCTACATATGCTTGATTTTCATTATTGACCGGACGCTTACCCACGTAGTACAAACCTCCACTAAGTGCCAGACCCGGAACACTTTGAAGCCGATATTCAGAAAAAAGGCTTGCAGTCTGTTCCGGCGTATTGTCGGGAGTCTTGCCGTATGTCCCTGGATTGTCTGCGTTTAATTGTTTGGCATCTAAAAATACCGCCGAGGCGATGAGCGATAGTTGTTTTGTCAATTCGCCTGAGGCCGCCAGCTCTAACCCCTTATATTGCGCTAATCCATTTAGGACAAAACGGTTGGACGAATCTATCGTGGTAGACGAGCGGGTGATATCAAAATAGGCGGCCTGCAACAAGGTACCTTTTGCAATCACAGCCTTCACCCCTACTTCCTTTTGCTTGGATAAGGCCGGTGCTAATAATTCTCCGGCATTTGCACGGTTTGCGGGCGCCTGTCCGCTTTCTTCACGTCCCTCAAGATAGCTGGTATAGATAGATACATTCTTCACTGGCTTGTACATCAACGAAACTTGCGGATTTAGCCCATCCGCTTCATAGCGCGATGAGGTGGTAACGCTCTCGTAGTTACTGGCCCGCACACCTAGCGTGGCTTGCCATTTTTCACCAATCAATATCCTGTCAGACAGATATAAACCATGATCTTTAATTGTTGATGGTATGGAAGTAAATGCTGAAGTGGGGAACTGCTGCGCAATCGTAACCGGTCTGTACAGGTTCTGCGTGACATCTTTGCCTAAGGGTTGGCTGTGTGGATCTGCACTACGTTCATTGAACATATAGCCAAACGTCAGTTCGTGCGTGATCAACTGGCCCGGTAAACGTCCATACACTTCGGCGCGATAGTTCTTGTTTTCCCACTCTTGACCACGGGCAAAGAAAGTCCGCAGAGTTCCTTGCCCGGTAGTGAGGTTATAATCCTGGAATTGAGAAAAGTTGCGATCACGCCTCGTACGCGCTTTGCCAGCTTCAAGCACCAACCCCCAGTTATCGCTCAGCAAATAGTCAGTGCGGAATAGCAGATTGGTGGCGTTGGCATCGTACTTTTGCCATTCTCCGGCCAGATTGAGTTTATTATCAGGTACGTTAGGTAGGGTAATTACCCCGTTGACTGCCGCGGGCGCTTTGATTGCGGCTTGCTCCGATACGTTCTTTGTGTAATGTTCCAGGTCGAGCTTAAAGGATAGTTTGTCACTAACCCGCCAGTCGAATGCACCTGAAGCCAGCGCGCGGTCACCGGAAAAATTGTTAATCCCTATATCCTCGCGACCTTTAACCAAGTTAACCCGTGCTCCAAATTGTTGCTGGCTACCGAAACGTCGACCAACGTCGAGGTGAACATTCGCGCCACCATACTGATTACCCATCAGTCCGAGATTTGTTACCGGGCTATTACCAGCTCGCTTGGTCACCATATTAACAATACCGGATGGCGGTACGAAGCCGTAATATAACGAGGACGCCCCCTTGAGAACCTCGACACGTTCCTTGTTTTCCAGCGGAATGTCGATCAAGTTGATTACTGGTAGCGAACCATTCAGGCGGTAGTTGCCGCGATTTTCGACCAGGATGCCACGAATGGAGATGTTGTCATAAGTCGAACCACTTAACTGCGAGCGTGTAACGCCAGCCGAATTACGCAATGCCCCAAACAGACTGGTGTTGGCCTGTGCGTCGAGCACTTCGCGGGTGATTACATTACTGGTCTGCGGGACATCAAGCGGTGCCATGTCCCGGAACGCACCAACCTGGATTACATTCGACTTAAAACTTCCCGTACGCTCAGCCGCCACATTTACAACGGGTAGCTCTTTGCTTGGTTCAGCCTGATCCGAAGTCTGGGCGTTTGCCTGGGAAGCCGAAAACGCCATCAAAATCGCACTTGCCAACAATGTTAATCGAAAATGCCTCTTGGAAGTTTTCATAATGGAGCTCTCTTAAAAATGTGTAAGGGCCAAGGATTAATAACAGAATTTCGGCGTTATGTGATGCCAAAACTCATTATATTAAATCTTTGTGAATATTAATACGAATAATTTGTACCTATATTCAATAAGTGATGGAATGCTATACGTGTCCTCAATTATTGAACACTTCGCGCGTGATTATGTGCGACACATCAGGCGGTGCCATATCCGGAACATGCCAACTTGAACACATGGGACTTGAAGCTTCCTATGCGGCCAGCTATCACAGATGTACCAAGGAGTACCTTGGTTTCTTCGGCTTGTTTCTAAGGCTAAACGTTAGCTTGGGGAACAGAAAAACGCCAGCGAAAGCGCAGCATTGTCAGCTACTTTCTATCAAGTTACTTAAACCCCACCAAGTGAGCTTTGAGCGCCCGAAAGCTTACTCCCCGGTCGTCTCCCAGCAAAAAGGCCAGCACACCGCGCTCCTTCCAGGCATCTAGTTGATTTGCGGCACGCGGAATCGCGCAAAATTTGACATTGCGCTCGAAGCAGGCGGTAGCAATTTTACTGATCGCAGCTTCCACGCTCGGATGTTGCGCTTGCCCTGGCAGACCATAAGATTGCGATAAGTCAATCGCCCCTTCAAGCACCATGTCAATGCCGGCGACAGATAGAATGGCATCCATATTATCAATGCCCTCTTTATCCTCGATCATCGCTACAACCATGATTTCTGCATTGGCTCGCTCAAAATAAGTTGGCAGATCGAGAGTGCCAAAACCAGTGGTGCGTCCCCCACTGATGCCACGGCTTCCCAGCGGATAATATCGGCTGGCGGCGACTGCTTGTTCGGCATCGAAGCGGTTGCGCACATGCGGTACGACGATCCCTTGAGCGCCGCAATCCAATGCACGCAATATGCTTTCCGGCGCGGCATTGGGCACTCTGATCAAGGGGGTCATGTCGGCGCATTCGGCGGCCCGCACCATGTTTTCAAGTGTTTCTGGATTCACACAAACGTGCTCCATGTCCAAGATCACGAAATCGTAGCCCGCATAGCCGATCATTTCGACTACTAACGGCGACGGAATCGAATTGAGCAATCCGAAAACAGTCTTGCCATTAACCAGCGCCTGCTTAAGTTGATTGGTTTGCAACATGTGGTTGCTCCTCTATCGGCAAATACCATTGCTGCGGATGTGGATGGCGCAAAAAATCGTGATGAGAAATATGCCAGGCATAGGCACCCGCATAAGGAAATACCAGCAAGTCGCCACAACGTACCGATTTGACCGGCGCATCGAACGCCAGCAAGTCTTTAGGCGTGCATAATTGCCCCACTATATTTACTTTCTCGTTTGAAATCTCTGGACGCGAAAAGGGGTATTGCCACGCATTGATCGGTAGCACATGAAACGGATGACTGTGTCCTTGCGCGTAAGGCGTACGGAAGTGATGCGAGCCACCTCTACTGACTATAAAATTCTTGTCGTAGCTCCGCTTGATATCAATAACCTGCATCACATAGTAGCCGCAGGCGGCGGTAATATAACGTCCCAGCTCGAAACGTATACGGATCCCAGGCAAGCCGCTATTTTTTAACAACGCTGACAACCCGGCGCTAAAAAATGTCCAGTCGAATTGCTGTTGAGGTTGCCGGTAATTGATACCAATACCGCCGCCTACATTGATATGATCGATTTCCAGCTCGTATACATCGCACCATCGCCGTACCTGTCTCA
>JBDSEJ010000560.1:0-4143 GCA_039920105.1 Candidatus Nitrotoga sp.
GTCTTGGCCGAGGAAACAGTCTTTGAACTGCACCATGCCTGAGTTGGTGAACAATAATGTTGGGTCATTTCCCGGCACCAATGGACTGGAAGACACGATAGTGTGCTCTTTGGAGGCAAAGTAATCCAAAAATTTCAGACGGATTTCGCTGCTGTTCATTTGTTCACCAATCTTAAAAACAATTATTCATATGTTGCGCTAGGTGCGAATAATACCATCCGACGCTACTAGACTGCACCCCAATTTCTGATAGGAAGCAGACGTTATAGGCGACGAACCCATTGTATTTAAGAATAATGATAGGGCAAATCTAATTATGGTATTAAACGAGTAATCTTGAATGGCGTTTACCATAAACAATATCTATTGTTAGGTAAACACTGATTTATTTCCGCGCAATGATTGGAATAATTCGTCAATCAACAAGTCGCTAAGGTGACATTAATACGATACAAAACTTAATCAGAATACTCTGTCACCAAGCCGAGCGTCTGTAAAAAGTATCTTTATCTTAAAAAATAATTTATTACATAATTTCTCGAAATGTTGTTCAGGAGCTACTACATTTATAGCTAAGAAAGCCCTTTACCTGAAGAGAGTAGCTTGGTGAATTTCTCAGCACTTACCGGTTGACTGAAGTAATAGCCCTGTACCTCATCACACCCTTGCTGTTTCAGGAAAGCCAATTGTTCGGCGGTTTCCACACCTTCGGCGATAACCTTCAACTTGAGACTATGGGCCATTGAAATAATGGTACTTACGATCACTGCATCATCCGTATCTGTTGTCAAATCATGCACAAACGATTTATCAATCTTAAATTTATCAATTGGAAATCGCTTGAGGTAGCTTAAACTTGAATAGCCCGTACCAAAATCATCCACTGACAGCTTCAGCCCCACTTCTTTCATTTCCTTCAGAAATAAAATTGCGGCTTCTGCATCCTGCATTACGACACCCTCAGTAATTTCAAGCTCCAAACCAGACGGAGCCAAACCGCTTTCATGCAAAACAGCCTTAATTGTTTCACCAAGATTTTTCTGACGGAACTGCACTGCTGAAAGATTTACCGCCATGGTAATATTCATTAGACCCAATTTGCGCCACTCTTGGTTCTGGCGACAAGCCTCGCGTAGCACCCACTCGCCAATAGGAGGAATCAGGCCGTTCTCCTCCGCAATGGGAATGAACTGCACTGGCAAGATATTTCCAAGTAAGGGATGATCCCAGCGAAGCAGAGCTTCCGCGCCGATGATACGACCGCTTTGTAAATCCACTTGTGGCTGGTAAAGCAGAAATAATTCGTTTCGTTCCAGGGCATGACTAAGTTTATTCTTGATTGCCATTCGTTCAAGCGTGCGTCGGTTCATCTCATGGGTGAAAAACTGGTAATTATTTCGCCCGTTGCCCTTAGCTTGATACATCGCGTCATCGGCATGCGCGATCAGAGACTCACTGTCTCGCCCATCTTCCGGGTAAACACTGATTCCGATGCTTGTGGTCACTTCAATTTCATTGCCATCAATTACACAGGGACCAGCAACGAATGCCAGTAGCTTCAATGCAATTGTTGCAATATCATCCGTATCACCTACATACGGTAACATGATTGCAAATTCGTCACCGCCTAGCCGACTTACCGTATCACTGGTGCGTGCAACACTGCTGATGCGGCCAGCAACAATCTTCAATAGCTTATCACCCACCAGGTGGCCCAATGTGTCGTTGATAACTTTGAAGCGATCCAGATCAAGGAACATAACTGCCACTTTGCGTTGTTCACGCCCGGCATGGGCAATCGCCTGTGTCAGCCGATCATGCAGCATCATGCGATTGGGTAGGTTAGTGAGAAAATCATGCTGAGCAATATAGACCATCTGCTCTTCCGCCGCTTTACGCTCACTGATATCGGAAATTACCGCAATATGGTGACTAAACTCGCCTCTCTCGTCCTTCATCGTGCTGATGCTCAACCATTCGACGTAACTTTCTCCGTTCTTACGGCGATCTGTTATTTCGCCCTGCCAGCGACCAGTCTTCTTGATGCTTTGCCACATCTTGTCGTAAAACACCTTATCCATCAAACCGGAATGTAGAATTCGCGGGTTCTTGCCAATCGCTTCAATAGCGTTATACCCGGTAATGCTGGAAAAAGCTGGATTTACTAACATAATGGTGTTATTTGAATCAGTTATAACTACGCCTTCATTGATAGTATCGAATATTCGCGCGAACAATCGGAGCCGTTCCGTGGCCACTTTCCGTTCGGTAATATCCTCGATCACCTCAATAAAATAATCCGGCTCTCCCGTGGAAGTGCGAGTAAGTGACCATGTAAGATTGACCCAAACCAGTGAGCCGTCCTTGCGTACATAGCGTATTTCCTTGGTAGAGCTAGCAACATCGCCTGCCAGTAACTGCTGCATACTGTCCTGTTCGTCGGGGATATCGTTGGGGCAAGTGATACTCGGACGATCTCGTTCCAAGAGTTCTTCCTCAGTGTAGCCAGTGATAACGCACAGCTTTTGGTTGACTCGCAGCCAGCGTCCATCCAGCCCGACATGAGCAATACCGACCGCAGCCAGTTCGAATGTCGCACGAAACCGTTGTTCTGACTGAAAATGGGTACGTCGCGCCTGCGCCGCCTGCAACTCACGCTCAATGGCGGGAATCAGACGAATCAAATTATTCTTCAGCAGATAATCATGTGCTCCAGCCTTGATAACTGCCACCGCCAGTTCTTCACCGATAGCACCGGAAACAATAATAAACGGCAGATCGTATCCACTTTTCTTTACTATTTGTAACGCAGCCAATGAGTCGAAACCTGGCATAGCGTGGTCGGATAGAACAAGATCCCACTCATCCTTTTGTAATGCCTGTCTCAATCCGTCTGCGCTATCTACTCGCTCATGAATGAGATCGTAGGTTTGTTGTAAATATCGTGTTAATAGTAGTGCATCATCTTCCGAATCTTCAATGATCACTGTACGCAATATGGGCTTGTTCATTTTGCGCGCTTACCCCCTGGCGGAGTTTCGTTGATTGACAACCAATATTTCACGAGGTTTCGCACCGCCTCAGTGAATTGATCGAAGTCCACTGGCTTAAGGACATAGCTGTTTAGACCCAGTTTGTAGCCCGTTATCAGATCATGTTCTTCACGTGAGGAAGTGAGAATCGCCACCGGCAATAGTGCAGTGAGTGCGTTCGCACGGAGTTGCTTCAATACTTCGAGACCGTCCACCTTAGGCAGTTTTAAATCAAGCAAAATCAGAGCTGGCATTACATTCAGGTCACGCTCGGCATATTTTCCGTTGCCAAACAGATAATCGAGTGCTTCTACCCCATCACGCACGACCACCACTCCATTGTTGATATGGTTTTGTCTAAGCGCACGCAGGGTAAGCGCTTCGTCATCGGGATTATCCTCGACCAGCAATATAAATTTATTACCCATGCTGTTTCCTTAATTTGTCGATTTTTACTTCATTAAATTCGATATTTGAAACACACGCCTGGTCAGGGCAAGGTAAAATAAAACGTTGCACCTTTGCCTGACTCTCCTTCCGCCCATACTTGCCCCCCCATGGCGGTGAATGATGCGCTGCACCGTTGCCAAACCAATCCCGGTGCCGGGAAATTCGGTCATGGCATGCAGTCGCTGAAAAGCATTAAAAATTTTGCCGACGTATGCCATGTCAAATCCTGCTCCATTGTCCCGCACAAAGTACACAGACGAACCCACCTGGTGTGTCACGCCGAATTCTATGTGTGCTTCTTCGCATTTGGAAGTAAATTTCCATGCATTGCCCAATAGATTTTCCAGCGCCACTTTAAGTAATTGAGGATCGCCCCGCACTCTCATTCCTGGTGTACTGATAAATTTCACGCGACGTTCGGGTTGTGCCTGTTGTAATTCGTCGACCACCGTCTGTGCCAACTTGCTCAAGTTCACTGCCTCAAAATTCATTTCACTGCGTGTCACACGCGATAACTTAAGCATATCGTCAATCAACTGTCCCATGCGCTGGGTGGCAGCGCGTACCCGTTGCAAATAGTCTTTGCCCACTTCGTCCAATTGCGTACCATAGTCGTCGAGCAAAGCCCGGCTGAAGCCATCTATACTCCGTAGCGGCGCAC
>JBDSEJ010000561.1:0-4316 GCA_039920105.1 Candidatus Nitrotoga sp.
TTTTAGAACTGACGGGAGGCAGGCTGTCAAAAATGGATTTTCAGAAGCTGTTGTTTTTATCGCAACAAGAAACTGAATGCCCATATTATGATTTCGTCCCTTATCACTACGGATGCTACTCATTTCAGGCTCAATCGGATATTGAGTTGTTGGAATCCAGAGGTTGGCTGCAAACAATAGGTAACGAAATTCAGTTGCTGGCAAAATCAGCCGGCAGTATGGCGCGCGATGAACTGGCTGGAGTTAGCTATTTCGCAAAAAAACATCAGGACTACAGGGGCGTCAAATTAGTGCGCTATGTTTACGAGCATTATCCTTACTATGCCATACACAGCAAGATGGCAAAGGATATTCTGGATAGCCGCTCATATGAAGTCGTTATCCAGGCAGGCAAAATATTAAAGTCGAATGCAAAAGAACTTTTTACTATCGGCTATGAAGGATTGTCTTTCGAGAAGTATATCAATCAGTTAATTTGCCATGATGTGCGTCTGTTGTGCGATGTCCGAAACAATCCGTTAAGCCGGAAGTTTGGTTTCTCAAAAGGTATATTAAGCCATTTGTTACCGAAACTTGGCATTGAATATCTGCATATTCCAGAACTAGGCATACGCTCGGAAAACCGGAATAATCTGGAAACGAAAAATGATTACGTACAGCTTTTTAAGGTCTACAGAAAATCCTTGCCACAGAAAAAAGAAAGCTTGGACAGACTCAATGGATTACTTGACCAGCACAAACGTATTGCACTTACCTGTTTTGAAAAACAGCATGACTCGTGTCATCGGCACTGTGTCAGCGAATATATGGAAGATGCAAGGAACATCAAGGCTGTTCATCTATGAGTACGATACGAAGAGTATTTATCACGGTTAAAACCTATCCCACACTTTCCAAGAGGTATGATGAGTTGGTTTGTACGGCGGGCATTCTTGATGATGGGAGTTGGGTTCGTATTTACCCACTGCCATTCAGGAAGCTGGATTATGAAAACAGATACAAGAGATACCAATGGATGGAACTGCCTCTGGTAAAGAATGAAAGTGATCCCAGGCCGGAGAGTTACAAGATTACGGATATTTCCAGGGTGCAATTAATTGGTGAGCCTGTAGGAACCAAGCAGGGATGGGCTGAACGAAAGCAAATTATTTTTGAGAAAAATGATATTCATTCCGATTTGGGCGCTTTGATAACAAAAGCCAACAACAACGAATTGTCTATTGCTATCTTCAAGCCTGCGGAGTTGTTGGAATTTGTGGTTGAAAAAACAGAGCGTGAATGGGATCAGGACAGTCTGGAAATTCTCAAAGCGAAAGCAAGCCAACTATCGCTGTTCCAAACAGAAGATGAAGTTAAGAAAGAATTTCTAATCGTTGATAAGTTGCCGTACAAGTTTTCCTATCGGTTCAAAGACTGTGTTGGAAAAGAAAGCACCCTGATGATTGAGGATTGGGAAATAGGCGCCTTATTCTGGAATTGCCTCAAACAATCTGAAGGCAATGAGGATGAGGCAATTAACCTTGTCCGAAAGAAATACATGGAAGAGTTTTCCAGCAAGGAAATATTTCTCTTTCTGGGTACGACTCGCCAATTTCACGGCTGGGCTAAAAACCCGTTTGTTATTATTGGCGTGTTCTATCCGCCTGCGTCTCAACAGGACTCTTTGTTCTAGGGCGATTCATGGCATATCCACTTGCAAACAATAACCTGATGTTCTCCGCATTTGAAATCGTGGGAAGCCATCTTTGTGTTTCATCCAGTGATGGTCAAAAGATTTATGAGCGAATTGCCGCAGCCTTGAAAGAAAATCGAGGCGTTACTCTTTCATTTATGGGTATTACCACCCTGACAGCGACATTCCTGAATACTGCAATCGGTCAGTTATATGGATTATTCAACGGGGAGCAAATACGTTCCTTGCTCAAGGTGCAGGATATGCAATCCGATGATCTGGCGTTATTAAAACGAGTGGTTGAAACAGCCAAACAATATTTCAAAGATCTAAAAAAATAATTTTCCCATGGCGCTTCATAAAGACTTCCCGGATTCACCTCACGCAATTCTAGACCCAGCCATCCGCTGGTTTCCGGCGGATGAGACATTGCGGACATCCAGTTTTGAAAAGCTGATGCCGCCGCTCGTGCCGGAGTTGCGCAAGCAGGTGAAGACATGGCGCGATAGCGGTTATGCCAAAGCCACGGAAACCAGCCGCAGTTTGCTTAATTGGTGGTTCAAGACGCCGCACTTGCTGACGCAATCCGATGGTTCGATGGCCGAGTTCCAGTATTACTTCGCCCAGCGCGAGGCATTGGAAACCATCATCTATCTGTATGACGTGGTGGAGTTCAAGGACAAATATGACTTGATGCGCTTCGATCATTCCGGCTTGGCTTCCCCCAGCATGTTTGATGAGACTTGGCGGCGGCTGGTGGTAAAGATGGCGACCGGCGCGGGTAAGACCAAGGTGATGAGCCTGGTGCTGGCGTGGAGTTATTTTCATAAATTATATGAGCCGGGTTCGGAACTGGCGCGCAACTTTCTGGTGATTACGCCCAACATCATTGTGCTGGATCGTATCTACAAAGATTTTCAGGGCTTGCGTATTTTCTTTGATGATCCGGTATTGCCGGACAATGGCGTGGATGGGCATAACTGGCGCGACGATTTCCAGCTCACTTTGCATGTGCAGGATGAGGTGCGCATCACCAACCCGGTGGGCAATATTTTCCTGACCAATATCCACCGTGTTTATGCAGGCAATGACATTCCGCCCTCGCCCGATGACGAAGATACAATGGATTATTTTCTGGGGAAACGTCCGACGGGCGCGACTACCGATTCCAAGGTGGACTTGGGCATGATCGTGCGCGACATCAGCGAGCTGGTGGTGCTGAATGATGAGGCGCACCACATTCACGACCCGAGCATGGCATGGTTCAAGTCCATTGAGGACATTCATAATCGCCTGAAACAGAAGAATGCGGCGCTTTCGCTACAATTGGATGTGACCGCCACACCCAAGCATAACAACGGTGCGATTTTTGTGCAGACCATTGCCGATTATCCGCTGGTGGAAGCCATCTCGCAGAACGTGGTGAAGCATCCGGTGCTGCCCGATGCACCCAGCCGCGCCAAGCTGGTTGAGCGGCAGAGCGCGAAATACACCGAGAAGTATGCGGACTACATCAATCTTGGCGTGGTGGAGTGGCGCAAGGCTTATGCCGAACATGAAAAGATGAACAAGAAGGCCATCCTGTTCGTGATGACCGACGACATCAAGAACTGCGACGATGTGGCGGAATATCTGGAGGGCAATTACCCCGACTTAAAGGGCGCGGTGCTGGTGATCCACACCAAGAACAACGGGGAAATTTCCGAGTCGGCAACGGGCAAGAATAAAGATGATTTGGTCTTATTACGCAAACAAGCCAATGACATTGATGGCATGGACAGCCCTTACAAAGCCATTGTTTCCGTCATGATGCTGAAAGAAGGCTGGGACGTGCGCAACGTGACGACCATCGTTGGCTTGCGCGCTTACGCGGCCAAAAGCAACATTCTGCCCGAACAGACTTTGGGGCGGGGTTTGCGCAAAATGTATCCCGGCGGCATTGAAGAATATGTCAGTGTGGTGGGGACTAATGCTTTTATGGATTTCGTGGAATCCATCCAGGCGGAAGGCGTGGTGCTGGAACGCAAGCCGATGGGTGAAGGCACAGAGGCCAAAACTCCGCTGGTGGTGGAGGTTGATAAAGAAAACATGAACAAGGACATCGAGGCGCTGGATATAGAAATCCCGGTGATGACGCCGCGTGTTTATCGGGAATATAAAAATCTGGTTGATCTGAACGTCAGTGCGCCAGGCATTGTGAGAGTGCCTTATCAAAAATTCAGCGAAGAACAGAAACGGGAAATTGTGTTCAAAGACATCACCAATGGTGAGATTACACACACTACTTTTCTGGATACGGCAGGCATTGTCGATTATCGCAGCGTGATCGGTTATTTCGCGCAGACCATCATGAAGGATTTGCGCCTAGTCAGCGGCTACGATGTGCTTTATGGCAAGGTCAAAGCATTCGTGCCCACCACGCTGACATATTCTTCAATGCCGCCGGGATACATTTTGCGCAAACCACGCCCCAAAGTCTGTTCGGGCAGAATGTTGCTTTTGGCCGCGTAAGCGCGCAAGCCCACGATGGTCGTCACGTTGCGTACGTCCCAGCCTTCTTTCAGCATCATGACGGAGACAATGGCCTTGTAAGGGCTGTCCATGCCATCAATCTCATTGGCTTGTTTGCGCAACAAGACCAGCG
>JBDSEJ010000562.1:0-2043 GCA_039920105.1 Candidatus Nitrotoga sp.
TCAGGTGTCCGAACATCAGGTGTCAGGTCCAACATTCATACATAAAATTAATGCACATAGAAACCCGGGGCTAAAACGCCTCGAAAATTCCCGCAGCACCCATGCCGGTACCTATACACATGGTAACCATGCCATATTTTTGTTTGCGCCTGCGCAAACCATGAAGCAAAGTAGCAGTGCGTATTGCGCCGGTGGCACCCAGGGGGTGACCCAAGGCTATCGCCCCACCCAGTGGATTTACTTTGGCAGGATCCAGGCCGAGGTCATTTATTACTGCTAATGATTGCGCGGCAAAAGCTTCATTGAGTTCGATCCAGCCGATGTCGTCCAATTGCAAACCAACTTGACTCAACACTCGCGGAATGGCTTCTTTCGGGCCGATACCCATAATCTCCGGCGGCACGCCCGCCACCGCAAAACCGAGAAACTTTCCTATGGGTGTCAGGTTGTAACGTTTCAGTGCAGTTTCGCTAACCAGTAACACTGCACCCGCTCCATCCGACATCTGCGAACTGTTGCCAGCGGTAACCGATCCATACTGTGCAAACACGGTTTTAAGTTTAGCCAGCGCTTCCATCGAAGTGTCTGCACGGGGGCCTTCGTCCTGTTCCGCCATACTTAACCGCACACTTGCTTCGCGACTTAATAAATCCGGCACATGGGTCTAAATTTGGTATGGCGTAATTTCATCCTTGAATTCATTATTCGTAATGGCTTGCAAAGCACGGCGGTGACTCTCACAGGCGAAGGCATCCTGTGCTTCGCGGCTTATTTGCCAACGTTCTGCCACCTTTTCCGCGGTCAGCCCCATGCCATAAGCGATGGAGACATTCTCATCCTGCGCAAAAATAGCTGGGTTCATCGCAATTTTATTGCCCATCATCGGCACCATACTCATGCTCTCGGTACCTGCCGCTATCATCACATCGGCTTCGCCGAGTCTAATTCGGTCTGCCGCGAAAGCCACGGCCTGCAACCCGGAGGAACAAAAACGATTAACGGTCAGACCAGGCACAGAGTTTGGCAAGCCTGCCAGCAGCGATGCAATTCGCGCCACGTTCATGCCCTGTTCAGCTTCCGGCATGGCACAGCCGGCGATGACATCGCCCACTGCGGCAGGGTCAAGTGAAGGACATTGCCCCATCACACTTTTCAGAACATGCGCCAATAGATCGTCTGGCCGGGTGTTGCGGAACATACCTCGCGGTGCCTTACCCACCGGGGTACGAGTGGCGGCGACAATATAAGCTTCCTGAATTTGTTTAGACATGTTTAATTCCGTTTTGAAGAGCATCTCTACCCTGGATTCAAGGGAGGTTCAATAAAAGCTGCGAGATCAGTTCCGCAATGGCTTGCCATTTCTCAGCATGTGCTCAATGCGTTTCTGCGTTTTTTCCATCGCCAGCAACTCAAGGAAATTGCGCCGTTCCAGATCAAGAAGCCATTGTTCATCGACCATGCTGCCGACTTCCACATCACCACCACACATTACCTCGGCCACGCGGCAGCCAATAGCGTAATCATGCTCAGAGATAAAATCTCCTTCCCGCATATTCACCATAGATGCCTTGAAAGAGGCAATGCCCGCCCTGCCCGCCACCGGAATCTGACGCTGTATAAGGGGCGGGCGATAGGCCGTGGCAATCAGCGCCAGCGCTTCTTTTCTGGCCACATGAAGCAATTCAAAGTGATTCATCACGATGCGATCCGAGGCTCGCAAATAGCCCATCTCTCTTGCCAGCTCGGCACTCTTGGATACTTCACTCATGGCGATATTCTGAAAATAGCGGCGCAGGAACGGAAAAATATCTCCGCCTTTTGCTTCCACCGCCGCGCGTTGCGCCATTTCTTTGCAGCCGCCTCCGGAAGGTAGCAAGCCAACGCCTGTTTCTACCAGCCCGATATAACTTTCCAGCGCAGCAACTATACGCGTGCAATGAATCGCAATTTCGCAGCCTCCACCCAGCGCGAGACCGTCTATTGCTGCAATAGTAGGCACCTGCGCATATTTCAAACGTTGCGTCACCAACTGGAATTTTATGA
>JBDSEJ010000563.1:0-3202 GCA_039920105.1 Candidatus Nitrotoga sp.
GCAGAATATATCCCTATTCGCATGAAGCTGGAACATTTCGCCAATGCCCGTTCCATCCGCAACGCACTGGATCGCGCGCGTATGCGCCAAGCCAACCGACTGTTCGCTGGCGGCAAGAAAAATCTCACCAAAATTGATTTGATGACCATCGAAGCAGAAGAAATTCATGCCAGTCGCGTGTTTCTGGAAGGTCAGGTTGATCTGGATGGAGATGAGCTGGTAGAAGAAAATAATGATGCCGTTGAAAAGGGTTGATGACCGCGGCTTGACGACATCAAATAGAGGCATTAAAAGACCGATACGGGGATTTTTGTATCTTTATCACCTGAAGGTGCGTGCTGATTTTTTTAATTTCTAATGAGGCCTTTCTAAGATTCTAAACATTACCAATAAACACATATGTACCCAATAAGTTTTAATCAGATGTTCCAAGCACTTTTTGTTTTAAGCAGATGATTTTATTAAAATATGCTCGGCCTGATACTGGTCGGTCGATTCATCAATAACAAGCTAAAACGATACTGGTTCAACTTGGTATGTGCTGGGAGTTTCGATTCGACCATTTATTTCGGATGACTGAAAATTTCTACCTCATGACAACTTACAAAAACTATTTACACCTTCTAGTTAACTGGTACTATACGCTAGTCAAGTCAACCTTGATCCTATTTAACTATCCTTCCAACTTCATATTTAGGAGCTTTTCATGAAAAAGAGTCTTATAAATATCACAATATTGTCCTGTTTCGCATTGGGCGCTTCCTTGGTGCAAGCTGATTCCATGGTTGGTGTTACTGCCTCTGGTGTATATAGCAACACTGGAATGTCCTACGGTCCCTCTGGTGGCAGAGTCCAGAACAACGGCGCAGATGGCCGGGTTCAGGCAAGTGGAACCAGCTTTGAGATTGCGACCCAACCGCCTCAACATTACAATTACTCTCATGTTTCCAATCAAACCAATATTGTTCAGTCCGGACCCAATGGACCGTTCAATCAATTGGGAAATCCAGGAATGAACACACAAGAACGTTATCCCATGGGGAGGTAGTAAACTACGTTTAGTAGCAATGAATGAACTAATTCGTTTAATAGGAAGGCCAGCTTAATGCTGGCTTTTCTTTTTTCTGGCGCGCTCAAAATACCAACCGCGACACCAACGAGTTAACCAAATGGCTTTGGTACGGCGTAATCGACCAAGGACGGTATCAGTGAAGCGCTCAGTGCAATTCTGCCAGTGAGACATACGCAAAGACTTTCACCTACGACCAAGGGCGAGATGAGCAAATAAGTGCAACTGTCTGAACGAACTGTATGGCAGTTTACATTTGCGACCCGCACAGCATGTGGCGACACAGTTTGAACGAAATAATAACGGAATTGTGCGCCAGTATTTGCCCAAGGGGGCAAACGACATGACGACCTGCACGCAAGAGCAGTGAAATTGCATAGGCCTTGAATACACGTGCGGGGAAATCGCTCGGATATCGTTCACTGGTAGCAGATTCTAACGAGCTCCTACTGAATATGAATCTCGCTAAATCCACAATTAAACACTCACTGTGGTGGCAGATGATTCAATCGGCCCTACTTAAAATGGTCGTATGTCTGCTTTTTCATACGGGAGAAAGTGAATTAATGATATGAACCATGCAACAAACCGTGCGACGAAATTGACAGTCCCGCGCAAAACACGGAAACTATGCGCCAGTGCCGATTTGACATCAGCTTGCGGGGCACTTTAAAAATTCCAGCTAAAGCGAAGCAACCCGCTCCGCTTTAGCTGAGCGGGTTTCGTTTTGGGGATTCTTAATTGAGCACATCAAACAGCATCGGCATCGTTAGTGCACAGCACGCGCAGTTCAGCACCCATTTTCCATGTAAAAGCGGGGCAGTGTTGCCGAGTTATGAGCTGGTATATGAGACTTACGGCACGTTAAACAGCGATAAATCAAATGCCGTCCTGGTATGCCATGCACTTTCCGGCCATCATCATGTAGCGGGCTATTACGAGGGTGATCCGAAAAATGTTGGTTGGTGGGATAACATGATAGGTCCCGGCAAGCCTATCGATACTCAGAAATTTTTCGTCATCGGGCTGAACAATCTTGGTGGCTGCCATGGTTCCACTGGGCCCATCAGCACCAACCCGGAAACTGGCAAACCTTACGGCGCGAGCTTTCCCGTGGTTACAGTGGAAGACTGGGTGACGTCGCAGGCTCAACTGGCCGATAAGCTGGGCATTGATCAATTTGCTGCAGTGATTGGCGGCAGCCTGGGCGGGATGCAAGCGTTGCAATGGTCGCTGGCATATCCTGGGCGCGTGCGCCATGTAATGGCGATTGCCTCGGCCCCTCGCCTGACCGCACAAAATATCGCCTTCAATGATGTGGCACGCAATGCGATTTTGACTGACCCAAATTTCTACGGCGGAGATTATTATGAGCACGGCGTCGTACCTACGCGTGGCTTGCGCTTAGCACGCATGCTGGGACATATCACCTATCTTTCCAACGATGCGATGGCGGATAAATTCGGGCGTGGGCTACGCTCCGGCAAGTACAGCTACAGCTATGACATCGATTTCGAGATCGAGTCTTACCTGCGCTACCAGGGCGACAAATTCGCCGCACATTTTGACGCAAACACCTACTTGCTTATGACCAAGGCATTGGATTATTTCGATCCTGCCCGAGAATACAATGATAATCTGAACAAAGCTTTTGCCGGTGCACGCGCAAACTTTTTAGTAGTGTCATTTACTACCGACTGGCGCTTTGCACCGGAGCTTTCGCGCACAATCGTTAAAGCACTACTACATAATCGCCTTAAAGTAAGCTATGCTGAAATTACCTCGACGCACGGGCACGATTCTTTTCTGATGAAGCATACGCATTACCATAATGTAATGCGTGCTTACTTCAACAATATTGCCAGCGAGTTTACTGCATGAGTACGCACGATCACTCCGCTCTCGCCGCGATCCGGCCTGACTTTGTTGCAATAGCAGCATGGATTCCGCATGGCGCTTCAGTCCTGGACTTGGGTTGCGGTGACGGCAGCTTGCTGCGCTATTTGCGGGGTACGAGCAAGGTGCAGGGCTACGGCGTGGAAATCAGCGATGCCAACATCGTGGCATGCATTAATAATCAAGTAAATGTAAATCAAGGTGATTTGGAGTCTGGACTTTCCGGCTTTGAAAGCA
>JBDSEJ010000564.1:0-33478 GCA_039920105.1 Candidatus Nitrotoga sp.
AGGAGGTGGAGGGCGTATTGGGCGTGGACCTGGATCGTTTCTATCGCGGCACCACTATCGCGCTGGAACAGCGACTGACACCGGCCGCCGCGATGGTTGATGCGCAGGGTAATGGCATCGCCGCCGAAACATTGCTGCTCGACACCGGCCCATTCGATTATCTGGAGGAGATGCCGTGAATACTACCGCCGACCGTCTCTACGAACTGCTACCTGCCATCCATCGCATTCGCGATGCTGAGCAGGGCTACCCATTGCGCGAGTTGCTCACCGTCATCGCCGGCCAGGTGGCAGCCATGGAGGAAAACCTCGAACAGCTTTACGACGACCAGTTCATCGAAACCTGCGCGTCGTGGGTGGCGCCCTATATCGGTGATCTCATCGGCTATCGCACCCTGCACGGTGTGGTACCCAATGTGGCCTCGCCGCGTGCTGACGTGGCCAATACCATCCGCTATCGCCGCCGCAAGGGCACGGCATCCATGCTCGAGCAACTGGCGCGCGATGTCACTGGCTGGCCGGCGCGGGCAGTGGAATTTTTTCAACTGCTGGGCTGGACGCAGCACATGAATCATCTGCGTGCCCATGCGCACTACACGCCGAATCTGCGCAACCTGGAAAAATTGCACTGGCACGATACCGCCTTCGACACCGTCGCTCACACCGTGGACATGCGACGCATCAGCACTGGTGCCGCGCGCCACAATATTTCCAACATTGGCCTTTATTTGTGGCGGGTACGTGCGTTTCCGTTAACCCGATCGCAAGCCGTGGCCGATCCGGATATTGGTGGCGGACTGCGCTTCCGCTTCAATCCGTTGGACACCGACATGGCGCTTTACAACACACCAGAAACTGAAGAAAAAATCAGCCATATGGCCGAACCGCGTAACGTGCCTATGCCGCTCACGCGTCGTTGGCTAAAGGCCCATCTTGACGACTACTACGGTACCGGCAAGAGTTTATGGCTGGAATTAGACGGCAATCCACTGCAATTGATTGGGCACAATAATATCTGCATCTGCAATCTCAGCGATATCAAGGACGGTGGCGGCAATGTCATCGCCTGGGCTCACCAGCCGATTGCCGGTTCCGGGATGGTGGCCATCGACCCAGTATTGGCCGCATCGCTTTCGCCGACGCGCCAGCCGCTACACCGCTGGTGAGCTTTCATTATGGGTACACCATCGCCATCGGGGGCGGTGAATACGAGCGCGGCGATCCCGCCGTCCCTGTCACGCCGGTGCAAACTGTGCAGGGTGGCACTGCACTGCAGCCAGCGCTCAACGCGGTGCAAAACGGCGGCACGGTGAAAGTGCTCGACAGCCGCCGTTATGTGGAGACGCCGTCCATCACCGTGAATGCCGGCAAAACGGTCGTGCTGCGCGCGATCAATGGCGTTCGCCCGCTTCTGGCGGCGAGCAGCGATATCACACTCACGCTCGGTGCCGAAGCCACCTTGATCCTCGACGGCTGGATAATCAGCGGCGGCACACTTATGATGGCTGCCTTCCCCGACACTCAGCCACGTTTTCTCATACTGCGCGATTGCACTTTGGTGCCTGGTCCGCGCAACAAAGGCGATGGCTCGCCGCCGCAAGCAGACGATCCCGGCTTGGTAGTAAGCCATGCCTTCGCCAAGATTGAGCTGGAACGCTGCATTACCTCACCGTTGCATATCGTCGCCGATGCCAAAGTCACGTTGCGCGAATGCATCGTTGACGCGACCGCGCAAAATTTTGTCGCCTTCCGTGGCCCCGGCGCCGATGCACTCGCAGTAGGCGCTGCACTCACACTGGAAAGCTGCACCGTAATCGGCAAGGTTCACACCCGCCAATTGACGCTGGCCAGCGACTGTCTCTTTGTCGCCGCACTCACCAACGGCAGTGACCCGTGGAAGGCGCCGCTTTGGGCCGAACGCCGCCAGCAAGGCTGCGTTCGTTTTTCCTATATACCGCCCGGCTCACGCACACCGGCCCGCTTTCACTGCCAACCTGAAGGTGATGAGCAGCAGACATGGCCGCAATTCACCTCGCTGCGTTACGGTGATTCCGGCTATTGCCAGTTACTGCAGAGTACTTCAGACAAGATACGCCGAGGAGCGCATGACGAGAGCGAGATGGGCGTGCTGCATGGTTTGTATCAGCCTCAACGCGAAACCAATCTGCGCGTGCGGCTGGAAGAATACCTGCGCTTTGGCTTGGAAGCGGGATTGATCTACGGAAGCTAAGGGCGGCATTGCCGCCACAATAAGGAGAAAGTCATGAGTGGAGATTACAGCCGAGTTCGATTCGATCCCCGCATCGATTTGTCCGGCGTGTTTATGCAGCAAGGGCGCGTGCAACTGGACTCGGATTGGAATGAGTGGGTAGCGGTGCTGGATAGGCGCTTGCGCGCCGAGAGCGTGGATACGTTCGGTGTGCATATGACGCCGGGCATCACAGGCGTAGCGGTGGTCTCGCCGCAGACGCCGGACGCCTTCAAGATCGAGGCCGCCAGCGGAAACATCACCATCGGCCGCGGTCGTATGTATGTGGATGGGCTGCTGGCGGAAAATCACGGCGGCGGCGCAGCGGAGTTTGATGCTGTGCTCGCCGAACTGAGGGGAAAAACGGCGCTGGCGTACAACTTGCAGCCATATTTCCCCGCACCACCGGCCCTGCCTGGCGGTGGACCGCACCTTGCCTATCTTGAAACTTGGCAGCGCGAGGTCACTTATCTGCAGCACCCCAAGTTAGTTGAAAGCGCCGTGGGCGTGGATACCACAACACGTCTGCAAACCGTTTGGCAGGTTCGCTTGCTGGCCAATATAACCGGTGCCAACTGCACTACACCCGATGCCACGGTGGCGGGCTGGCAAACGCTCACCCTTCCCTCCGGCGGGCGCATGTCCATCAAGGCGGAGGGCGTTCCACCCGCTCTCGATCCATGCGAACTGCCGCCCAGCGGCGGTTATCGCGGGCTGGAGAATCAGCTCTATCGAGTCGAGATTCACGACGGCGGCACCGTAGGCACGGCGACGTTCAAATGGTCACGTGACAATGCCAGCGTGGCGAGTAATGTAGTGGAGATTGTCTCTCAGACCGCGACCAACACCGAACTCAAATTGGCCAGTCTGGGTCGCGACGCGGTGCTGCGTTTCAACACCGGTGACTGGGTGGAGATTCTTGACGACCGACGCGAACTCAGTGGTGAAAACGGCGATCCGGCGCTGCGCCGCGGCGTGATGCGCAAAATCAGCGTCGACGACGCCAAGCAAACCATCAGCTTTTCACCCGCGTTGCCGGCGAATCTCATTCCCGGCGGCGGCCTCGACACCTTGAACTCCCGCCACACCCGTTTGCGGCGCTGGGATCAGAAGGGCATAGTGCGCGATGCCAGCAACAATCTCATCGTCAATCTCGACGCGGCGGGCAGCACCGGTCTGATTCCAGTGCCGGCTGCGGGCGTCTGGGTGGTGCTGGAAAACGGAATTCAAATTCAATTCAGTCTCGACCCCTCAGGCGGCGGATTCCACTGCGGGGACTATTGGGTATCCGCGGCACGCACCAACGACACCTCGGTGGAAACCTACACCCAAGCGCCGCCACGCGGCATCCATCGTCATTATGCGCGGCTTGCCATTGTTACCTTCCCCGACGACGAAACCGACTGCCGCGTGAAATGGCCGCCCGAATGCGGCGGATGCTGCACCGTCAACGTCGCACCCGGTGAAAATATCCAGACCGCGATCGACTCGCTGCCGGACGAAGGCGGTTGCGTGTGCCTGAAAACGGGCGTACACAACCTTAATGCTACTATAAAGATACACTCGTCAAACATCATCCTGCGCGGCGAGAGTCCTGGCTCCATCGTGCGTGCGGCAGGACTGGCCAGAACCTTGCAGATCGGCGACGCCAGTTCACCGGTAAGCGACATCATCGTCGAGGGCATACGTTTTGAAGCAACAGCCGCTGCTGCCGATATTGGCGCGTTGCTGTACCTGGACAGCTGCAAGCGGGTGCGGGTAGAACACTGTGCGCTTGCTGTTTTGGTTGCGCCGCTGCAAACACCGCCGCTCTATGTCGGCATCAATTTGAACAACGTGACCGATGTCGATCTGATCGCCAATCGCCTGGACAATTTCTTAGTTGGTATCCTGAGCCAGGATTATCAGGGCGGCCTGCACATTACCGATAACGCCATTGCAGGCATTACCGGTATGTTCTTAGGTCAGGTTGATGGCTCTAACGGCCAATACGGTATCCGGATCGATACCGATTACACCCAGGCTTGCCGCATCGAGAACAACCGCATCCGCCATTTCTGGGTCGGCATCTCTCTGCTCCATAACGCCACAGGCTCTCTCATATCCGGTAATCGCATCAGCCGCAGCGCCGGTATCTCGCAAGATGATTTTCCATCCGATGTAGCACAAATGCGCAACTACCTGGACACTCGCCTCTACGCAATCGATATAGAGGCAGCTCAATGCGAAGTGCGCGGCAACCAGATCGACTTGCTCTCTACCGCATGGGGCGGCATCCGGGTTAGCGGAGACCACGCAACCATCGTCGCCAACCTCCTGGAGGCGACCGTCCAGGAGCGCCAATTGACTGTACCCGCTGGTATCTATTGCCACGCTGATGCGAAAAACGGCTTTAGTGCCGACCACGCAATAGTGCGTGAAAATCAGTTGCTGGGTCCGCAATCTGGCATTATCGTCTCACGCATTGACTGCCCGGTCATCGTCGACAACCACATTGATGGTGGTGGTTCTGGATGGTTCGGCGTGAAAGTGGATAATTGTAGCGACAGCCGTATCGACAAAAATGACCTGCGCGAAGTGTTCTTTGCCGTGCATCTTAGTGAGGGCGAAGGCAACCTCATAGTCGGTAATCGTATTGACCAGACAGTTGCCGGTATCACTTCCACGCAGGAAGCCGATCTGGAGGTTAGCGGTAATACGTTACGATCCTGTTTACTGCTGGGGATGATGCTATACGTGCGCGGCAATAACGCACTGCTCGGAAACCGAGTACGCAACTGCGGCTATACTTCAGTATTATCGATCGGCATCGTCGTATACGCCGAAGAGGTATGGATGCCTACCGGCGGCGCACATCTGCGCCTCGAGGACTGCGAAGTGATCGACACCGGCATCTCTGCCGACGGCAAACAGCTCACAACTGTCAGTGCTGTCGGCATCGGCAGCTGGGTACCCGCCTGCCAGATCAGCAGCAACCGCGTCGGATATAGCCAACCCGCCTTGCTAGAAAAAGCGAACGAACACCGCGCATTGCTGCTGATCGGGCCGCTGGCACAGCGTTTTGTTGGCTCAGCAGCTGAGACTACCTTCATGTTCTGCAGCGCGCAGGTGGATGACAATCACTTCCGCGGTCCGGGTCGCAGCCAGTTGGTGGAATTCAGACGTATTCAATACACCGATAACATCGACCAGCGATTCGAAAAGGTGACCTTCAACAATAATGTCTGCGACCACCTCAGCGCCGAGGCGAGTGACCTTGGCGCCACCGTGCACCTGTGGGGTGGACACCTGATCGCCATGGGCAATCACATCAAGGCCGCAGCAGCCAACGTCAACTCCATGTCGCTGGCCAACCGTTCCAAAATCGCACTCATGGGTAACATCACCACCGGAAATTACATCAACATCGGCACCGTCACTCCGCTGCCAATCATGAATTTCAACGTCAAAATTTAAGGAGCGTAAAACATGGACATCAAAACACTGAAGCAAGCGCTCAAACTACAAAGTGACCTCACCACCCGACTCACACAAAGCATAGCATCGCATAGCACGGGAAAAATACCGAGCATTGAAGTGACACTAAAAGAAAAAGAGCAGTTAATTGCCCGCGCCCAAGCGGAAGTCGAGATCGCCATCAAGGAACGTGATACAGCCGTAAGCCGCTGGGATGAACGCATCGCGCAACGCAAAGCAAGCGTTGATAAACTGAAAGAGGAATTAAACGACCTCAAAAAACATCTTACGGAACGGCATGAACCACCCAGAAACAAAAAAACGGGAAATTCCAAAAAAACAACTATCGACAAAAAGCTTCAGTAAAGCCATTCAAAACAGAAATTTTGTTATCTACGGAAGTTAAATTGCATAATCAACTTGCAACTTCCATCAGAAGAAAATAATCCGTTCGTACTTCATCAAACGGATTTTTAACTGACTATTACCTGTTGTTTTTATTGTGCTTTTAAAAATTGTTAGCCACTATCAGTCACGTAATGCCTGTTTGTTTGTTGCGTGACTTATCCGGCTGGCGCTCACAACGCCTTGAACTGAATTAATGCCGAGCACAGGAGTAGTCGAAGCGGCATGCAATCTTCTCGCGTAAATCAAAAAGTAGGCTATCTGCTTAAAATGCTCTGTTCAATGTCAACGCATGGGACTTCAACACGCATTGTCCGCACCTATGTGCTGCGAAAAGCCGGATAAGCGTGATCCATCAAAGTCTAGCGCATTGTTAACTATGCCCCGTCAAGTTAGCGCGACAGTATGTATGCTCAGCGATTGCTTATCACGAGCCATGGCCATCAGATCCGAAAACCCTTGGACTGGAAAACCTCTCATAAGGTATTATTTGGTCAACGGTGTACATGGGCTATCCCGGCGCTATATGCTGCAATTTGAATATGAATAGAAGAGAGGATGTACAGATGAAGATTGCAAAAAATGTTTTGGAACTGATAGGCAACACACCATTGGTGCAACTAAACCGCGTGACCCAAGGCATAGATGCCACTATCCTCGCCAAGTTGGAATTCTTCAACCCCGCCCTCAGCGTCAAAGATCGTATCGCCGCTTCAATGATTGAAGCTGCTGAAAAAGAAGACAAAATCAAACCAGACACAATTATTTTGGAACCAACATCTGGCAATACCGGCATCGGCCTTGCTATGGTTTGCGCGGCTCGCGGTTATAAGTGTACTTTCATTATGCCGGAAAACATGAGCCGTGAACGCCGATTGTTGATGAAGGCTTATGGTGCAGAACTTATCCTAACTCCAAGCTCGGTCGGCATGCCCGGGGCAATGAAATTAGCCAAAGAAATGGCTTTGGCCGATTCGCGCTACCTTCTGCTGCAACAATTCTCTAACCTTGCCAACCCAGCTATCCATCGCACGACCACCGCCCAAGAAATCATGCGCGACACCGATGATATGGTAGACATCTTTGTTGCTGGTGTGGGCACTGGGGGCACTATCACGGGGGTGGGTGAAGCATTGAGAGAAATCTTTTCGGGCTTGCAAGTAATTGCCGTGGAACCCGATGCCTCACCCGTACTTTCCGGTGGCGAGCGTGGACCACACTCTATTCAAGGCATAGGACCAGGTTTTGTGCCGGAAGTGCTCAACAGAAATATATTCCACGAAACAGTGCGTGTTAAAGATGATGATGCGTTCAATATGGCGCGGCGCTTGGCAAAGGAGGAAGGCCTGCTGGTCGGCATTTCTTCTGGAGCGGCTGTTTGGGCTGCCCTTGAAGTTGCCAAGCGTCCATTAAATGCTGGCAAAATGATTGTGGTGATGATCCCATCATTTGGCGAACGTTATTTGTCCACTAAATTGTTTTCTGACCTGGATGTGGATTAACCAATTGTCGTAAAAAATGCAGAACTGAGAATAAAAAAAAGCGGTGGATTTGGAGCTCCACCGCAGTCACAGTTAGTTCAACAGCATTTTCAGAGGGTCCTAACCATTATCAAACCTCATTACCCCACCCATGCAATCAATCTTGATGGTGTCTTTAGCAGCAAAGCGCCCTTCCAAAAGCTGCTTGGCGAGAGGATTTTCCAGTTGCGACTGTATGGCACGTTTAAGCGGGCGGGCACCATAAGTAGGGTCGAATCCGGCGGTGGCGATTTCCGCCAGAGCAGCATCAGTAATTTCCAATTTCATATCCATTGCAGCCAGACGGCTTTCCAAATAGCCTAACTGTATACGCGCGATCGCCTTGATATTCTTTTCGTCCAGTGCATGGAACACCACCACTTCGTCAATACGATTGATGAATTCGGGACGGAAATAGCTTTTCACCTCGCCCATCACCGCCAGTTTGATGACTTGGTAGTCATCGCCTGACATCTGTTGGATCATTTGACTGCCAAGGTTTGAGGTCATTACAACCACTGTATTTTTGAAATCTACGGTACGCCCCTGTCCGTCCGTCATGCGGCCATCATCCAGCACTTGCAGAAGTACATTAAATACATCCGGATGCGCTTTTTCCACTTCGTCCAATAATATGACGGAATACGGTTTGCGCCTGACAGCTTCGGTCAGCCCGCCGCCCTCCTCGTAACCTACATAGCCTGGCGGCGCACCGATCAGACGCGATACGGAATGTTTTTCCATATATTCACTCATGTCGATGCGGATGAGATGATCTTCTGAATCGAACAAAAAACCAGCCAACGCCTTGCATAATTCGGTCTTACCTACACCAGTGGGTCCTAAAAACAGGAAAGATCCGTAGGGACGATTAGGATCCCCCAATCCAGAACGTGAACGACGGATTGCATCCGATACTAGGCGTACCGCCTCGTCCTGTCCGACCACACGCTCGTGCAACTTGACTTCCATCTGCAGCAGTTTGTCGCGCTCGCCCTTCATCATTTTGGAAACGGGAATGCCGGTGGCACGACTCACTACTTCTGCAATTTCCTCCGCACCAACGTGCGTGCGTAGCAGGCGATTCTGGGGCTTGTTTGCTTCAGCCTGATTCGCCTCTTTCAATTTCGCTTCAAGTTGCGGAAGTTTGCCATATTGCAACTCGGCTACTTTTTCCAATTTTCCCTCACGTTGCAACTGGGTAATTTCGACACGCACGCGTTCGATGTCTTCTTTTACCTGTGCCGTACCATGTGCCGAGCCTTTCTCCGCCTTCCATATTTCTTCCAGATCTGCATATTCACGCGACAGCTTTTCAATCTCGTCTTCGATAAGCTGCATACGTTTTTTTGAAGCCTCGTCCTTTTCCTTCTTTACAGCTTCACGTTCAATTTTTAATTGAATCAGCCGCCGGTCAAGTTTGTCCATTACTTCCGGTTTGGAGTCAATTTCCATCTTGATGCGCGCGGCCGCTTCGTCTATCAGATCAATTGCCTTGTCTGGCAAAAAACGGTCGGTAATATAGCGGTGCGACAATTCTGCCGCTGCCACGATGGCCGGATCGGTAATATCCACACCGTGGTGCAACTCGTATTTTTCCTGCAAGCCGCGCAGGATAGCGATGGTTGCTTCAACTGTCGGTTCGTCCACTAGAACCTTTTGAAAACGACGCTCCAGCGCGCCATCTTTCTCAATGTATTTTCGGTATTCATCCAGTGTAGTGGCGCCAATGCAATGCAACTCACCGCGTGCCAGCGCAGGTTTCAGCATATTGCCCGCATCCATTGCACCTTCAGCCTTGCCCGCACCGACCATGGTGTGCAACTCGTCAATAAATACGATGATTCGTCCTTCCTCCATGGCTATTTCTTTCAGCACAGATTTCAGGCGTTCTTCGAATTCTCCGCGATATTTCGCACCGGCCAGTAGCGCTGCCATATCAAGCGACAACACACGCTTGCCCTTTAGAGATTCCGGTACTTCTTCGTTGACAATACGCTGTGCTAAACCCTCCACGATAGCGGTTTTACCGACGCCGGGCTCACCAATCAAAACCGGGTTATTTTTGGTGCGGCGCTGCAAAACCTGAATTGCGCGACGAATCTCATCGTCGCGTCCGATTACTGGATCCAGCTTGCCTTTACGGGCACGCTCGGTAAGATCTAAAGTGTATTTTTTAAGCGCTTCGCGCTGACCCTCAGCTTCCTGACTACCCACATTTTGTCCACCACGCACCGCGTTGATCGCTTGTTCCAGGGCTGTACGGACTACACCGTGCTGCTTCAATAGACGCCCGCATTCACCCTTGTCTTCTGTTAGAGCTAACAAAAACATTTCCGAGGCAATAAATTGGTCACCGCGATTTTGCGCTTGCTTGTCGGTAAGATTAAACAAATTAGCGAGATCACGTCCGATCTGCACTTCGCCGCCGTGCCCTTCTACCTTAGTCAGACGCGCCACACTTTGCGTTAACGCCTCCTTTAAAGGAACGACATTCCCACCTGCGCGTGCAAGCAGTGAAGCTGCCCCACTATCAGTATCATTGAGCAATGCCAGCAATAAATGCTGAGGTTCAATAAATTGATTGTCACTTCCAACAGCCAAACTCTGCGCATCAGACAGCGCCTGTTGCAGCTTAGTTGTAAATTTGTCGAATCGCATAATGGCTCCGTAATAATAATTATTGTTTAATAGATGGGGCATAAGGCAGAAATTTCAAGTATCCCCAAATTATATTTAATCCAATTAATACAATCCCGGCTCCTAAAAAGTCGTACCTTGCAGTGTGACTGCATTTTTAAAACACACCCCTCCAATCATTGCATCCAACTGGGCGCTCGCTCTGACTTCGCCTTGACTGCGCAATCCTCTTTAGTCTAGAATATTTTTCTTTTTTTCATGAGTCCGGTACGGAAATATTGCCGTGAACGGGCGAATTCTGGCACTCTTGGGTGAACCGACAGCTCGTGTGCATGGCATCTTTACTGAATGCTGAATGACCACAACATCGTGCAGGCCACGACCATCGCCACCAGGAGAAATAATCAATGGATAACTTCCAGATACATGAATTTACGCCGTTGTGGCTAACCATAGACCGCATTGGCCCATTTCAGATAGAACCGGAAGGAATAAATTTCACCGATAGTAATAGTGAATCTTGCAATTTCTTTATGCTCCATTCAAAAAGTGGCCGAGGCAAGACAACAATATTAGAACTGTTTTCAGCCTTGATGGGTATGACAGGCTTTACCAAGCCACAGGATTTAGCAGCAGCTCACAATCGCCGTTTCGACTCACCTTTTAACCTCGATAGCTTGGATCGTGGCCTTGGACGGGCGCAACTGGATTTTCGTATTCACTACAGTGAAGATGGCCATGAAAGAGTTGCTGTGTTATCTCTACTTGCTGGTCGGCTGGAGACGGAATATAACTTGCGTCAGTGGGACGAAGAGGCGCTGACCAAAGTGGGTGCGCAAAAGTGGCATCGTTTTGGTTTCTGTCGCAATGAAGCAGAAACCTGGTCAACAATTGGCCTGCATGATAAATGGGTTGCAAACTTTATTTCAGGTATTGATGCAGCCACGGGTGAAAAAATTGGTGGCTTTGAAGAAAGTATAATGGACTGGCCCACAATCATTTATTTCTCTGCATATCGAAATATTGTGCCCGTTAATCCAGATCAGCATTGCGCCATTGTTCCCCCCATAAACTGGAATTACGCTCCTTCGCATTCATTTGGCACGGAAAGCGGCGATTGGCGTGATTCACTCGACAACTTGCTGGTTTGGCTAAAGTGGCTTGATGACGATCGTTTCGATCGCGCGGTAAAGTTGGTTAATGAGCGAGTTTTTGCCAATACTAATACCGCAATCAAGGATGTTCGTAAAGATCCGCATGAGGTTGTAGTCATGCGTAATGGAAAAGCACATCGACTCGACAAACTTAGCAACGGAGAAAAAAGCTTAGTGCAATTATTTGTTCGCCTAGGCGCATATATGACGCGCAACACAATTTTGCTGATTGACGAGCCTGAAGCACATTTGCACGAAGACTGGCAACACCGGCTCCTGTCACAACTTAAAAAAATAGCACAAGAACAGTTTCCTGGATTGACCATTATTTTGGCTACCCATTCAGCAAAAATGATGGCTACGCTTGCATTAGAGCAGGAAGAAGACAATCTGCGCAAAGGATGCAATTTAGGCGACACCATAGACATAAAAGCAAATTTCCCCCGGCCCAAGGAGAGAGTTTTCAGCAGGCCTGAAGAACGTTAATCGGATTTAAAGCCGGTTCAGCCATGGTCACTGGAAAAAGCATTCAGTTTTTTTGGCATATCTCTACATGAAATAAATAACTTTGAGGCTTTTTCGAGCCTCAATTATGCTTAACCCGCATGGCATATAAGCAGTGGGTTAAGTCTTTTGAAATTTTAGCGGCGCATTGAATCAAAAAAATCAGCGTTGTTCTTAGTCGCTTTAATTTTATCCAATAGAAATTCCATTGATTCCAATTCATCCATTGGGTAGAGTAGTTTGCGCAGCACCCAAATTTTGGGCAAGATGTCCGCTTTAATCAGCAACTCTTCTCTGCGTGTGCCGGATCGATTAATGTTAATGGCCGGATAGATGCGCTTTTCTGCCATGCGTCGGTCTAGATGAATTTCCATATTACCGGTGCCCTTAAACTCTTCATAAATCACATCATCCATGCGAGAACCGGTATCAACTAGCGCCGTAGCTATGATGGTAAGCGAGCCGCCTTCTTCAACATTGCGGGCCGCTCCAAAAAAGCGTTTGGGACGCTGCAGGGCATTAGCATCAACGCCACCAGTGAGGACTTTACCAGAAGACGGCACGACCGTATTGTAGGCACGCGCCAGCCGAGTAATTGAATCCAGAAGGATGACCACATCCTTCTTATGTTCAACTAGGCGCTTGGCTTTTTCGAGCACCATTTCAGCGACTTGAACGTGGCGTGTGGCAGGCTCATCGAAGGTAGATGCAACCACTTCACCACGCACGCTGCGACTCATTTCGGTGACCTCTTCGGGACGCTCGTCTATCAACAGAACAATCAGGTGCGCATCCGGATTGTTTGCCGCGATGGAATGAGCGATATGCTGCAGCATCACAGTCTTGCCAGATTTTGGTGAAGCTACCAGCAACCCGCGCTGACCCTTACCAATGGGGGCAACGATATCAATGATGCGCCCAGTAACATTTTCTTCAGCGCGGATATCCCGCTCCAGTGCCATTTGCTTAGTTGGGAACAGTGGTGTCAGATTTTCGAACAGTATTTTGTTCTTTGTGTTTTCCGGAGCCTCGGAGTTAACCTTATCCACCTTTACTAAGGCGACGTAACGCTCTCCTTCTTTTGGGGTTCGGATCTCGCCTTCGATCGAATCTCCAGTATGTAGATTGAATCGACGAATCTGACTTGGACTAACGTAGATGTCATCCGGTCCCGCCAAGTAAGATATGTCTGGCGAGCGCAGAAAGCCAAATCCGTCAGGCAATACTTCCAGCGTGCCTTCGCCGAAAATACTTTCACCTTTCTTTGCTTGATTTTTCAGCAAAGCGAAAATCAAGTCTTGCTTGCGCATTCGGTTGGCATTGTCGATCTGGTTTGTTGTTGCCATACCTACCAGTTCAGTGATGTGTTTGGTCTTGAGGTCAGATAAATGCATATAGGGATGGATGGGTGATATTACGAAATTTAAGGAGTCTACTTAGGGAGGTATTACGGTTTGCGCGGGGATGCCGCGCGCATTAACTATACTTTACCGTCAAGTATTTGCGAGTCCATCAAGTATTTGCGAGTTATAGTGCAGCAGGATCCAACGAAATAATACAATTGCTACTTACAGTTAGTATTTGAAGGATAAATGATTTAAATATGACTGTCAATAAATGCGGTGAGCTGCGATTTAGATAACGCGCCAACTTTGGTTGCTTCGATATTTCCGTTCTTGAAAAGCATCAGCGTAGGAATGCCACGAACTCCATATTTCTGTGGGGTTTGCTGGTTTTCATCTACATTCATTTTGGCTACGGTCATGCGTCCGGCATATTCCTTGGCGATCTCTTCCAGAATCGGAGCAATACTGCGGCATGGACCGCACCATTCCGCCCAATAATCTACCAGCACTGGAAGCGGTGCTTGCAGTACATCTGCGGAAAAAGTTGTATCAGTAACATAACGGATATGTTCACTCATGATGAATCTCGCTTTATAGTTAAAAATTTAAAGATTAAATTGACTTAATGTGAAGCTGAGTGAAGGTGCGATACAAATGATAGTTTCACATCCTAACCAAAAAAAGAGAATATGTGAAGTGCTTGCGTATATTTCATGTTTAGTGTTTATTACCTATCAATCATTGTTGCGCCCAATTGTGCAATGTTCGGTATATTGGCGATTGCATTAATGATGCCAGACGGTGCCATGAAAAGACTTACTGAAGAGGACCCCCATGATCTTAACGAACAGTACCATCCAACGTTAAGGCACACACCAGGGAAAAACCCCAAGTCCTCCAGCTCCTAATTTCGCCGCACGAATCGTGCCGTATGCTGCTTGCCACCCTACGTAAGTCATCGCTATTTAGCGATCCGTCTTTCCATTTAACCGGACACTATTGATCAAAATTAAATATAATAATAAAGCGATTTTAGTTTCTTATATAGTAAGAACTAAGATGTGCGGATCTATTTTAATTAACTAACTCTAGGAGCATGTCCATGAAAACCGTTACCCCGCCGGCCAACGGAGTAGCTGAGTCAGGCGACCCAGAAGCTCTTACCCAAACCCGATATATAATTTCGACGGATGGCAATGAAGTCACTGACAGCAACACTGGGTTGATCTGGCGGCGCTGCGCAGAAGGCATGAAGTTCATCACCAATAGCTGTAGTGGAATGGCAACCGCTTTTAGCTCGGACCAGGCTCAGAGCTGGGCTAAAAACGAAGCCTTAACCAGTGGCAAACCTTGGCGTCTTCCCAGTCTAAAGGAGCTTTCGAGCATCGTGGATTCCTGCCGCTGCAACCCGGCAATTGATACAGCAGCTTTTCCTGGAACACCAGGATCTCCTTTTTGGTCCGCTCCACCCGCGGAAGGCGAACCTTCGTATGCTTGGGGGGTCAATTTCGATTATGGCTACGTGGACTACGGCTCAGAACATAACAGCGCTGGCTATCGAGTTCGTTTAGTGCGCTCCGGTGAGTAATTTGACGCTTTGCGATTTGGACACTCAGGTCAGCCAATAACACTTTCGAATACCCATTTCGCTGCATTTTGCGTCTGAATCCGCCACTATTTGTATATTGAAACTAGTGTCGATAAATTCGATTTGGTCATGATGCTTGAACCTTAATAATTTTCTCCAACACATGCACCATGTCTTGGTGCCAATCCGGGATTGTCAGACCAAAAGTTTTCCGCAGCTTCCCACTATCAAGCCTGGAATTGGGCGGACGTGGCGCAGGCAATGGATAATCGATACTGGGGATTGCTTCAATTGCATTCGCTTTTAAAAGTAATGCAACTCCTCTCTTTTCAGCATAAGCAATGACGCATTTGGCATAGTCGTACCAAGTTGTTTCACCGGCAGCAACCAAATGATATGTGCCGTAGGGAAAACTTTCTCGATTCACTTTGCTCCAATATCGGGCAATAATTTGGGCGGAAACATCTGCAATTAAATGCGCAGATGTCGGAGCACCGTACTGATCAGCAATTACTCTGAGCGATTCTCGATCTTTAGCAAGCTTAAGAATCGTCTTGGCAAAATTTCCACCATGCGCGCCGAATACCCAGCTGGTACGGAATATCAAATTGCGGCAACCAGCCGCTGCAATTCCGCTCTCACCCGCAAGTTTGCTTGCACCATAAACCGATTGCGGGTTTGGGATATCGTCTTCTATATACCATCCAGATTGCATACCATCGAACACATAATCGGTCGAATAATGCACGATCAGCGCACCTAAAGAGGCAGCCTCATCTGCAAGCAGACTAGGGACAGTGGCATTGATTAGGTGAGCAATTTGCGGTTCGCTTTCGGCTTTATCTACTGCAGTGTAAGCCGAAGCATTCACAATGATATCGGGCCGCATCTGACGCACAATTTCTCTTACTTGCGATAAATTAGCCAAATCGCAATCTTGCCGGCCGAAGGCATGCACCAAGCCAAACAGCGACAATGCTGTTTGCAACTCAAAGCCTACTTGGCCATTTTTGCCGAATAGCAAAATAACAGGTTTTTGCAATATCATCATTAGCTTTAGCAATTCAGTGATACGTTAATAAAACAATCAAATATATGTTTGAACTAAACAGTACATTGCCCAGCTCCTTGCTACAGAGCCACTCCCACCACATACGAAACGTGTCGCATTAACATGCTACTTGAGCTAAATATATTTCATAAATTCGCTTGTTGCTTGCACTGATTTTATGAAACATCAGGTTACCGTTGCCAAAAATGCGGGGTAAAAATGATCAGCACGGTAACTATTTCCAAGCGCCCTATCAGCATGGCCACGGTACATATCCAAGTCTGAAAATCACTTAACACACCATAGTTGCTTGCCGGACCCAAGATTCCCAAACCAGGACCAACATTGTTGATACAGGCAACTATCCCAGAAAAAGCAGATAAAAAATCCAACCCACTTATCACCAAAGCAAAAGTCAATGCGACTATGCTCATGAAGTAAAGAAAGATAAAGCCCAGCACCGAGAACACTACATTGTCAGGCACTACGCGGCCGCCGATTTTTAACGGGTTTACCGCGGCCGGATGTAATAATTTGATAAATTCACGCCCTGCCTGCTTTATTAGTATGAGCGTGCGAATCATTTTAATGCCGCTGCCAGTAGAGCCGGAACTGGCGGATATACAACTTAAAAACAGCATCCACAGCGGCGCAAACATGGGCCAAAGACCAAAATCTGTGCTGGAAAAACCACAGTTAGCTGCAATCGATACCAAATTAAAACTAGCATACCTTAGCGCTGTCCATAAACTCGGATAAATACCCTGCCACCATAAAAATGTACCAATGACAAAACAGCTTGCCACTAACATGACAATAGTACCTAGGCTCTCAGTATCAAGCAGATAGAGCTTTAACTTTTTTTTTCGCCATACCAGAAAATGTGTCGCGAAATTCATTGCTGCCAGCAGCATAAATATGATCATTACAATTTCAATAATAGAAGAATTAAAATATCCCACGCTAGCGTCATGCGTGGAGAAACCTCCCAACCCTACCGTAGTGAATGCATGACATATAGCATCTAGCCAAGACATTCCTGCCAAGTTTAACGATATGATGCAAACCACCGTGATGCAGAAATATACCAGCCACAAATTACGAGCCGTTTCTGCAATGCGCGGGGCAAGAGTGGCATCCTTCATCGGGCCGGGCATTTCCGCCTTATATAATTGACGACCACCGATACCCAGCAGGGGCAAAATTGCCACCACTAACACGATAATACCCATACCACCCAGCCAGCTTAATTCGTGCCGCCACAGATTGATGGCCGGCGGCAAATTGTCTAGTCCTGTCAACACGGTCGCACCCGTAGTTGTCATGCCAGACATCGTTTCGAAGTAAGCATCGGTTAATGACAACCCGTTGATTTGAAGCAGCAAAGGCAGGGTAGCAAAAGCCGGCAGCACCGTCCACACCATTGCTACCAGCAAATAGCCGTGGCGGATAGTCAACTCACGTTTGCTGTGACGTGCAATCAACCACATCAGACAACCGGCCACAAAAGTTATCGCCATTGCCAAGGCAAAGTCTATCCATGTGCCATCTTGATAAATCAACGATGTACAAATCGGCAAGATATAAGTTACGCTGAACATAATTAACATCATGCCAAGCGCGTGGATAACTTTCAGCGAGCGTTGCACTAAAAGAACCCCAGGCCGACCTGGAACAATTTTTCAACCTTGCAAATCATCTTTTTATTGATCACGAACACGATGACATGATCGCCCTCTTCAATCACCGTGTTGCGGTGTCCCATGAGCACCTGCTCTCCGCGCACTATCGTGCCGATAGTAGCGCCCTTGGGCAGCTCAATCTCATCAATGCGCCGTCCTACTACTTTAGACGAATGTCTTTCGCCATGTACCACCATTTCTAGCGCCTCTGCCGCTCCGCGCCTAAGCGCATGCACCACTGCCACATCACCCTGGCGCACGTAGGCGAGCAATGAACCGATCGTAACTTGGGCCGGCGATAGCGCAATATCTATCTTCCCGCCTTGCACCAAATCAACATATGAGCTGCGATTAATTAATGAGAGCACTTTACGTGCCTTCCCTTTTTTGGCTAGTAGCGCAGACATAATATTGTTTTCATCATCATTAGTCAGAGAACAGAATACGTCCACATCCGCTACATGTTCGGATGCAAGCAGGTTCTCATCGGTCCCATCGCCACACAGCACCAGCGTATGGGTCAATTCGCCTGCCAAGCGCTCACACGCTTTCTTATTGTGCTCTATAAGCTTAACCTGATAATCGCGCTCCAGCGCTCGCGCCAGCCTACGTCCGATATTGCCGCCACCGACAATCATCACGCGTTTGGCTGGTTTATCCAAATGGCGCCACTCTTTCAACACCGTGCGGATATTTTTGGTTGCCGCAATAAAGAAAACCTCGTCGCCAGCCTTTATCAGCGTTCCACCTTCTGGAATAATTGGCCTGTCTTGGCGAAAAATTGCTGCAACTCGAGTATCAACATTAGGCATGTGCGTGCGCAGGTAACGCAATTCCTGTCCTACCAGAGGGCCATCCTCAAAGGCCTTGACCGCCACCAGAGACACCCGGCCACCAGCGAATTCCAGCACTTGCAGGGCTTCAGGAAACTCAATCAATTTGTAGATGTAATCAGTGAGTATCTGTTCAGGGCAAATTGAGAAGTCCACACAAAAATTATCAGCACTAAATATTTCGGGATGCTCTAGATAGTTTGCGGCGCGAATTCGCGCTATCTTTGTCGGGGTGTTATACAAACTGGCCGCGAGCTTGCAGGCCACCATGTTAACCTCATCACTTTGCGTAACAGCTAACAACATATCAACATCTGCAATTCCAGCCTGCTCCAGCACAGAAGGATGAGAAGCATTTCCCACTAGAGTGCGTAAATCATAGCGATCTTGCAGGAGACGCAATTTTTCAGCGTCGGTATCAACTATGGTGATATCGTTGTTTTCTCCGACCAAACTCTCCGCCACTGTTGAACCGACCTGCCCGGCCCCGAGTATCAATATCTGCACGTCAATTGCCTTTCATAATGTCCAACTTCTTTGTAACCGTATGACGTGCATTTATCGTTATGCGCTAATAAAACAGCACGAAACAGGTAAGCTGAGCACAGTACCAATTGGGTATGCTACAGAGAAACATGGCCTCTATCGTCTCTCTGTATAGATAATTCAGCCGCAATACACAGAAAATTTATGAGCCTCAGCTCGAGGGACGATAGTCAATTCAGCGTAATGAATTCAGATTTATGCTTCGCTTTTCCATTTAATAGAACATCCCATGCTGGCGAATTGCTCTAGCGGTCCCTTACCAGTTTGCGCAACTTGTAGCATGGCATTGAACAAATCACGCGGCACATCCGGCACCGCCTCCTTGCGCGAAGCATCCAGTCGACCACGGTATTGCAATTCCATTTGGGCATTAAACCCGAAAAAATCTGGCGTGCATACCGCCCCGTAATCCTTGGCAATTTGCTGCGTCTCGTCCCATACATAAGGGAATGGATAAGCATATTGCTGAGCCACTTTCTGCATATTATCGAATGAGTCTTCCGGATATTCTGAAGAATCATTAGACATGATGGCAATGCTGTTTATGCCATGTTGAAGCAGCTCCCGTGTATCCCGCACCATGCGATCACGAATGGATTTTACATAGGGACAATGGTTGCTAATGAACATCACCAACAATCCTTTCTCGCCACATATATTTTTCGGGGTATAAAGTTTCCCATCCACACCTCGCAAGTTAAATTCATGAGCCTTCCAGCCGAAATCGCAAACTGGCGGTTGTAAACTTACCATTTAATATCTCCTTAATAACAATTTTCAGGGGCGTTTTTCAAATCTAAAGCGAAAAAACATCATTTAGCAAAATATCATAATGCTGACTAAAATCAAAAGCGTCCGGCTTTGACAGCTATACGGGCCACTTGAATCCAGGTCACTTTCATTGGCAGGCGTTTAGTTTCCTCGCAAACACAACAAGCCCCTCTTGTGAGAGAGACTGATCAAATCACAGCTCTTGGGCAGTTACTGGCAAAGCAAGATACTGATTCGGTAATGCCGCTGATTATTTTGGTCAGCTCTGCATGTAGCGCGAGGGCGGGCTTAGCCGAAATTTCGACCGCAGAGCGTCCATATTCACCCTTGATGATACTACCTTCCAAATGCCTCAAAATCAGTCGAATACAATTCGGCGGCTGGCATGGACTTACCCATCACAGGAAAATGTCCTCGCCTGTTTTAATTCCATGGATGTAGACAGCGTTCGACAGATCCAGACCGCAACCAGCTAATCACCATGGCGCACAATACTCAACACGGCGCAGATAACTTCGCATGAAACCTGTAATAAAGGGCTTTCAGGATGCACGGCAGTCAGTGTGCCAGCAAACTTCTCAGGTGTGAATAATTATGCAGGTATCCATCGGGATACTGTGTCTGGATTATCATTCGCTCGTCAATACCAGTGAGTTGTCTATTTTAATAGTTCAACATTTTCAGAATAATAATGCTGCTCTTTAGTTTTTAAACACCTCTATGTTTGGTAGCGTACGGAGTCAAAATAATTGTTGGCATAGCATTCAAATCTAGACTTTGGATAAATGATAACGGCAACGTAGGCTGATGGAAACTTCTTATATTGAATTAGTGGATTTCTGCACCTATTCGTCTTGACAATCATCTTGAGAAAGCAGGCCACAATAGTTCGTCGATTCGATGGCCGAAGCCATTAAAAATCCACACATAACGCGCACACTCTAAAGAAGTCAAAAGTGAAGCAATCACTGTCCACTATGATGTGTCAAATGGCTTCTACCCACTTTGGCTGGACGAGCAGGTTTTTTGTTAGTGTGCCTTTTCAATGACCCCGACGAGAGCATTGATCAAGCAAAGCGCAACAAGCTCAACCACAACTATCGTAAGCTGTGGCTCAAAGATGTCAGATCCATATTTATTGCTATTGCGCTGAGACTATCGATTTCATCGGAATCAGCTTAATAAATCACGGACAATTCGATATATTGCCTCAGCGTCTTTGACTTTACGTGTAAACCTTAAGGTAACATCTTTAAATTGACACATTCAAATCAGCAGGTAAAAAATTTCCGGAGAAAAATTATTTACGCAATGAATATCAATAAGATATGCATCTTGGGTGGGAGTGGATTTGTCGGCAGGCATATCGCGCACTTGCTGACTGCAGAAAAAATTAGCTTAGTCATCCCTACCCGCCACCGCGAGCGTGCCGGAGAGCTTCTCGCTCTACCAACGGTGGACGTGGTGGAAGCAAACATCCATGACAATGCCGAGCTCGATCGGTTATTAGTCGGCGTTGATGCAGTGATCAACCTGGTGGGCATTTTGCACGGCGACTTTACTGCTGCACATGTAGAATTGCCGCGTAAAATTGTGGCTGCTTGCAAGCGCAACGGGATAGCGCGTCTATTGCATATGAGCGCCCTTAACGCCAGCACTGACGCTCCCAGCAACTATCTGCGTTCCAAGGGCGAAGGTGAAAGCGTTGTAATGAAATCGGGCTTGATAACGACCATTATCAGGCCGTCTGTCATATTCGGGCCGGGAGATTCTTTTCTCAATCTATTTGCTAAGTTGACGCGGTTCCTGCCGGTATTACCGCTGGCATCGCCTGATGCAAAATTCCAGCCTGTGTTTGTGGAAAATGTGGCACATGCGTATGCAGCAAGCCTTTTTACTCCCGCTACTTTCGGTCAGAGTTACAACTTATGCGGCCCCAAAATTTATACTTTGCGGCAGCTTGTCAAATATGTGGCGCATGTGACAGGGCATCACTCGATCATTATCGGCTTGAATGACAGTCTTTCCTACCTGCAAGCATTGACGATGGAGTTACTGCCGGGCAAGCTCATGACTCGCGACAATTATTATTCAATGAAGGTGGACAGCATATGCAGCTGTGACAGTGACAATAATTTTACGGCAGTGTTTGGTTCCCGCCCTGTTGCACTGGAGGAAGCAGCTCCCCGCTACTTGGGGCGACATAAGCCGCATGGTTTTCCGGGATAGGGCAGAAGGCTAAGAGACGTTAGCCATTCAATGAAAATCTATCTGATTGATGGCTCAATGCGCGACGTGAAGGCGATTTTAAATAATGAACACGAACTGATTCATGCTGTCAGTTTTATTCGTACGCATACATTCAAATGTTGTGGGTGATGGCTAATCCGACCTAGCCTGTATGCGCTGTCATTTGTAAATATATTGATGAACTCAGTAATTGTTTGAATGACCTCGGCTCGGTTTTGGAATATTGGTGACGTGCCAATTCTTTTTTTTGAAAAATCTCCCGAAGTTTTCTATCGGTGCACTGTCGTAGGAATTACCTCGTCGCGACATCGATGCCGACATCCCAAATTGACCCAGCAGCTTTCGACTCTATTGCAGAGTGCTGACTGCCACCGTCAGCGTGACCTCCAAAATCCGCTCTGGCCGCACTCAGCGACGTCAATAACAGAGAGTACTTCTTCAGCGTCTAGACGCAAATGAGCTTGCATCTTATGTGATCAGCAACCTGAGGCGGTCAAGTCAAGACCGGGACACTAAACCTGGTCTACAAGGCGTCTCACGCAACTAATCATGAAGAGGCCGTCCGGACAATTTTTGTCATCAACAGGATTGGTGCATCCATTGTGGCAAAAACGAAAAAACCAAACAAATAGGGCCTCTCTGACATCTGATAAATTGTAAATCAGATGACACCCTGAAAAAACCAAGGAATTATTTGGCATGGCGGATTTGCACGATTTTTAAAAGCGCCCTAAAGTATTTCTGCAGCTTGTCGTAAAGTAAAACATAACCATGCATAGGATTAAAAAGGTGAATTTTAAAATTTAAAAGGATTTTTTCTAAATTGAAAATATTGCTGCCTTGATTTATTGAAGCAATTTAAAGTGCAATTTAATTGCAGACTTTAATGAAAATAATTTATATTCGTAATAACTAATTACAGTTTTTATTTGAGACCACTTACTACCTAAAGCTCCAAGCAGAAATTATGATCAAAGGTAAGTTAAATATTCCGTTAGATTTCTTGTATAACAAAACACCACCTTTGATCGGGGTCGATATTTGCTCTTCTTCAATCAAAATTGTGGAGCTCAGCGAATTAGCGAAGAAAAACGGCTATGTCATCGAACAATATGTAATAGAAGCTTTGCCTCAAAACGCGCTAAGTGACGGCAACGTCAATGATCTGGAAGCAGTTTCGGAATGTCTGCGGCGCGCATGGAAACGAATGGGGACACGCATAAAAAACATTAGCCTTGCGCTTCCCGCTGCCGCCGTGATCAGCAAAAAAATATTTCTGCCTAGTGGATTAAATGAGGTTGATATGGAGTATCAGGTGGAAGCGGAAGCAAATCAGTACATTCCATTTGATATTGAAGAGGTTAATCTGGACTTTCAAGTAATTGGCCCAGCACCTGGCAATACTGAGGAAATCGAAATACTGTTGGCTGCCTCGCGTAATGCTAACGTGGAAGATCGTGTTGCGGTCGCACAAGTAGCCGGGCTCAAAGTGTTGGTGATGGACGTAGAGCATTACGCAGCTGAAATGGCGTTTGATCAGATCCGCATGCAGCTGCCAGGGGGGGCCACGGATCAATGCGTAGCGTTGGTAGATATAGGCGCAAACGTAATAAATGTAAATATACTGCGCAACGGGCAATCGGTTTACATGCGCGACCAGCAAGTGGGTGGTGACCAATTGACACAAAATATCCAAAATGCATTCGGCTTGTCCGCCGAAGAGGCAGAAGCAAGCAAACTTAATGGAGGATTGCCGGAGAACTACGAAAGCGACGTGCTGACACCGTTCCTTGAAAACGTGGCTGGTGAAGTATTTCGTACCATTCAGCTTTTCTTTACCTCAACCAAATTCAGCGAAGTAAGCTACATTATTTTAGCTGGCGGCTGCGCAGCGCTGTCTAACTTAGATGATGCAGTAGCAAAGCGTACTCAGGTGAAAACACTTGTGGCTAATCCCTTTGCTCAGATGACCTCGTCTAAACGCATCAAGCAGCGCCAATTACAGATTGATGCGCCATCGCTAATGATTGCTTGTGGTCTTGCGATGCGGAGGTTTGACCCTTCATGATACGCATTAATTTATTACCGCATCGTGCTGAGAAGCGCAAAGCGCGGCAGATTCAATTCTACACGTGCAGCGCAATCACACTGTTGCTGGCAGCAATGCTAGTTGGTTTTGTACATGTTGTCATTAATACACAGATTGAATATCAGGAACGCCGCAACCGATATTTAACAGATGAAATTGTCCTGCTAGACAAGCAGATTGCTGAAATTAAGCAACTAAAGATGGAAATCGCAGCACTGATGGAACGTAAAACGGTGGTTGAAAAATTACAAAGTACCCGCTCAGATGTAGTACATCTGCTGGATCAAATGTTGAATATTTTGCCAGAAAGCGTGCATTTAAAAACAATTCAACAGACTGGCAACAAAGTTAACCTGGTTGGCATTACTCAGTCAAATGCGCGGGTATCCACTCTTATGCGCTCCATTGATAGCTCTCAATGGCTGGAGTCACCGACACTGGTTCAAATTTCTGCGGTAACAGCGAATGCAAATGGTGCACGCTCGAATGAGTTTACTCTGAATTTTAATTTGACCACGCAAGAAGCAACAACTTCCGCTTCTCCAGCCAAGACAACTGGCACAAAAGGTTAAATGAGATCATGAAGCTGCTAGAAGAACTAAAAAACATTAACCCCAAAGACCCTGGCGGCTGGCCTTTGCTGGTCAAGGTCAGCGCATATTTGGCAATGTTCGTGACTGTTTTACTTTTGGGTGCAGTATTAGACTGGAAGGATCGCTGGGAAGCTCTGAGCACGACCAAGCAGACTGAGGCTACATTAAAAACTGATTTCAAAGCCAAGAAGGCAATAGCCATCAACTTGGATGTTATCAATAAAAAGCTCACAGAAGCCAGGCAGTCGTTTGATGCACTACTGAAACAATTGCCGAGCAAGTCAGAAATGGATGCATTGCTGACAGATATTAATCAGGCCGGGCTGGGTCACGGATTGCAATTTGAATTGTTTAGACCCGGCGCCGAGATTATTACCGGCGTGTTTGCTGAGCAGGCAATAACCATCAAAGTATCGGGCAACTATGATGACATTGGTAAGTTTGCTAGCGATATTGCTCAATTGCCACGCATCGTATCGTTAAGCGAAATTAGCATTAATCCAATGGGAGGACATCTCACTATGGATACTGTAGCTAAAACATATCGCTATTTAGATGAGGAAGAATTATCTGCCCAGAAGCTATCGTCCAAGGCAGCTGGAGCGCACAAATGAGATCGTGCTGTTTGCTGCTATTAACAGCTTTATTGCTGTCTGCCTGCGCTGACGAGGAATTACAGGATTTGCGCGATTTCGTCAAAGACACTGGAACTGAAATGCGAGGAAAGGTGGATCCACCTCCTGAAATTAAGCCTTATGAGCCATTCGTTTATGATAATTCTATAGGTTTGCCTGATCCATTCAAGCCACGCAAACCTGAAACAAAAAGTGGTGATCTCCCCGGCCTCAATCAGCCGGATATGAAGCGACGTCGAGAAGCATTGGAAGAAATACCATTAGAAAATTTAAAGATGGTCGGTTTCCTTTATAAGGCTAAAGTTGGTCATGCTATCGTCCGATCGTCGGATGGCAAGCTCCACCGAGTCAAAGCAGGCAATTACCTAGGATCGAATTTTGGCCAAATTACTTCAGTGACTGAAACCGAAGTAAACATAAAGGAAATAGTGCAAGATAGTGCAGGGGATTGGACAAAACGTATAAGTAGCTTGCAGTTGATGGAGTGAATGATAGGAATGAAGATGAGTCATTATAAAAACATAATTAGAAACCTTGCTCTTATTGTTGTCTCAGTATTTGCAGTTTGTCCGTTAAATGCTCATGCGCAAGACAATACCAATGCGCAAAACACTAGCACACGAAATTCAGACACAGAAAATAGTATACAGTCGCTCAGCGTCAGCGCTGCGCCAGGTGGCAAATTGGTACTTAAGATGGGTTTGAAGAACAAGCTTGCCAATCCCCCTTTGAGTTTTGCCATCAGCAATCCGGCGCGAATAGTATTTGATTTCCCCAATACTATAAATGGACTAGGCAAATCGACACAGAAATTTGGCGTAGGTGAGTTGCGTAGCGCCAATATCGTGCAATCAGGCAATCGTACGCGCTTGGTGCTTAACCTCAATCAAATATTGGTTTATGACGCCCATACACAGGGCACTAACCTGCTTATAACCTTACATGGCAAAACTCCTGCGGCATCAGCGTCGGTAACCTCTGCACGATTTGCGGAGGAGAAATCGGGGATCCAAAAATATAGCATGCGTGATATTGTTTTTCGTCGTGGCAGTAATGGGGAAGGACGCGTCCAGGTAGACTTATCTGATCCTGGCGTGGGTATAGCCGTCAAGCAGCAAGGTAAAAGCCTGATTGTGGACTTCATGAACACCAGCCTACGGCACAATTTGCAACGTAAACTTGACGTAGTGGATTTCGGCACGCCAATACAGGGAATAGATACATTCGTGCAGGGTTACCATGTGCGCATGGTCATTGAACCCAAAGGTTTGTGGGAGCATGTCGCCTACCAGACGGATAACAAATTTATCGTAGAAATAAAAGCAGTGGCAGATGACCCAAACAAGCTAATCAAAAACAGACAGATAGGTTACGCCGGCGAAAAATTAACATTGAGCTTTCAGAATATTGCTGTCCGCGAAGCGCTGAACGTCATTGCCGACTTTACAAATCTGAATATGGTGATCAGCGATTCCGTAAGCGGCAATCTGACTTTGCGCCTTAAGGATGTACCATGGGATCAAGCACTACAAATTATTCTTGATTCACGCGGCTTGGACATGCGCAAGAACGGCAACGTTATCCAGGTTGCCCCGCGCGAGGAATTGGCAGCCAAAGAAAAACTTAATTTAGCAGCGAATCAAGAGATCTTCGACCTTGAGGCTCTCCACACGGAAAGTTACCAGCTCGCTTATTCAAAAGGAATTGAAATTGTCGCTTTGCTGCAGAGTCCCACCCAGCGCATGCTGTCCAAACGCGGGAGCGCAGTGGTGGATGCACGCACCAATACTGTGTTCATTCAAGATACACCTTCACGTCTTGAGGAAGTACGCAAGCTGATCAAGCAAGTCGACGTGGCAGTGCGCCAAGTAATGATTGAAGCACGGTTTGTTGAGGCAAGCGATACATTTACTCGAACCTTGGGCGGAAGATTAAGCTATACCGGGCCACCTCCACCTGAAGGCGGGTTTTCTTTAGGTGGAGGTCAACGTGGCTCTATAGGCGGCAGTGCTGGTGGTGGGGCAGTAAATCTACCCGGAACCCCAGGAAGGATTGGTAATGGTGTGGTAACAGCAATGCTTTTCAACTCATCGGTGACTAAAATATTAGGACTGGAATTGCAGGCATCTCAACTGAATGGAATAACCAAGAACATTGCCAGTCCTCGCGTGGTGACTGCAAATGGAACTGAGGCGATTATTGAACAAGGTGTGCAAATACCCTACCAGACAGTTAGCCTACAAGGGACTAATGTATTGTTTAAAAAGGCTATTTTAAGCCTTACCGTCACCCCTCAAATCACGCCCGATGACAATATCAACATGAAAGTAGAAGTAACTCAGGATTCTGTTGGAGAAGTAATTAACACTACGACGGGGGGAGTGCCAAGCATTAATACCAAGAAAATCAGCACTCAGGTACTGATTGATAATGGAGGGACCGTTGTCATAGGTGGAGTCTATACCCAAGATGATGTAAGAAATACCCCTAAGGTTCCGCTGTTAGGCGATATTCCTATCCTTGGATGGCTATTTAAAAGCCAAACTAATACGAATAACAAAAGGGAATTATTAGTTTTTATTTCCCCCAAAATTCTGAGTGATAGCTTAAACCTGCGTTAAACAATGAGCGCAGCGGTGAGCGCGAGGATTTTCGGCTACAATCCGATCATGCAACATACTAATACAACGCAGCCCAAGCGGCATTCCGGCAACATTTTCCTTGTGGGAATGATGGGAGCGGGGAAAACTACCGTAGGAAAACTGCTCGCACAGCAGATGGGCATGGTTTTTATTGATAGTGATGAAGAAATTCAGCAGCGTACTGGCGTCACTATCCCGCATATCTTTGATGTTGAGGGTGAAGCTGGATTTCGTCTGCGCGAGGCAAGCGTAATTCAAGATTTGGTACTGCTCGATAACATCGTTTTAGCGACTGGGGGTGGCGCGATATTAAATGAGAAAAACCGCGTTTTCTTGTGTTGCAATGGAATAGTAGTGTATCTGAAAAGCACAATTCATGACCTCTGGCAGCGAACCCGCCATGATCGCAATCGCCCATTATTGCAGACAGCAGACCCACATGCCCGACTAAAAAATATGTATGAACAGCGCGATCCGCTATATACACAAATGGCCAATTTGGTTATGCCTACCGGTAAACAAAGTGCGCAAAGTCTAGTATTACATTTGCAGCAAGAGCTAATCCGAATTTCGAAACCAAGCCGTAATACCAATGAGATTGCTTTAAATCTTGAGAACAACGGTCATTCAGTACTGCCGACTGACAATTATCCGCTTTAAGGTATAAAAAACTGTACAATTTTGTTGAAGTGCAAGAAACTATTCAAAATTGGTTTTTGCGCTAGTTCATTGAGTTTAGCCTGCACAGCAATCCTGACATCTTAGGAATAACGAAACAACTAGTTCGGTCTGCGTACGAGCTCGCTCAAAATGGTAAAGCGTTAACTGCCATTCATTTATGTAATCTTCAAAAGAAGCTCTCAAACTTATGCAAACATTAACTGTTGGGCTGGCAGAGCGCAGCTATCCTATTTATATAGGCAGTGGCTTACTAGGTAGTACTGAATTGCTATTGCCGCACCTGCCCCACAAAAGAGCGGCAGTGGTGAGCAACACTACAGTGGCACCATTGTACCTGGAACCATTGCGCTCAATGTTGCACGCTCATGGGGTGGACATCATACCCATCATCTTGCCGGATGGTGAACAATACAAAAATGCAGAAACGCTAGGGTTAATTTACGATGCACTGCTCACCCATCGGTGCGAGCGCAACACACCATTGATCGCTTTGGGAGGGGGTGTGATAGGCGACATGACGGGCTATGCTGCCGCAACCTATTTGCGCGGCGTTCCTTTCATTCAGATTCCCACCACATTGCTGGCACAGGTGGATTCATCGGTTGGTGGCAAGACCGGCATCAACCACCCATTGGGTAAAAATATGATAGGGGCTTTTTACCAGCCACAAGTTGTACTTGCTGACATTACGACGTTGAACACATTGACGGATCAGGAGCTACGCGCGGGCATTGCGGAAGTCATAAAATATGGACTGATCCGCGATTTACCTTTCTTCGAGTGGCTGGAACAGAACATGGAAAAATTATTGGCGCGGGATGCGGATGCGCTTCAATACGCCATCACACACAGCTGCCAGAATAAAGCCGCGGTAGTCGCTGCAGACGAGCGGGAAAATGGAGAACGCGCTTTGCTTAACCTCGGCCATACTTTCGGTCACGCTATCGAGACCGGCATGGGTTATGGCACATGGCTGCATGGCGAGGCGGTAGCCGCAGGTACCATTATGGCTGCAGATCTATCGTGTCGCTTGGGTTGGCTAAGCAAGGAAGGCGCGGATCGAATCCATAACTTACTTGAACGCGCTGGCCTACCAGTTATCGCGCCTGATTTGGGAGTGGAGAAATACCTGAAATTGATGGGCCTGGACAAGAAAGTGATTGGCGGCAAAATCCGTTTCGTGCTGCTTAAGAACATCGGTAGTGCGGTGATAAGTGGAAGCGTGGAGCCGGAATTGTTGCGGCAAACTTTAACGAAGAACAGCGCGCATGGCTGAACTTGCACCTTACGCGATAACAGAGGGAAACACACGCGGCAGAAATGAACGCGAGGAAGCACCGTTTGGACGCAGCGAATTTCAACGTGATCGTGATCGCATCATCCACTCCACCGCCTTCCGTCGCTTGGAATATAAGACTCAGGTATTTGTTAACCATGAAGGCGACCTGTTTCGAACTCGGTTGACTCACAGTATGGAAGTAGCACAAATTGCACGCTCCATCGCACGGTATCTGAAATTAAATGAAGACCTAGTGGAAGCTATATCGCTCGCACACGATCTCGGTCACACACCATTTGGCCACGCCGGGCAGGACGCACTCAATAATTGCATGAAGGATTACGGTGGCTTCGAGCACAATCTGCAATCGCTACGCGTTGTAGACATACTCGAAGATCATTATGCTGCCTTTAATGGGCTCAATCTTTGCTTCGAAACGCGCGAAGGCATCCTCAAACATTGCTCGCCGGTAAATGCCGCCAAGCTGGGGGCCGTGGGTGAACGTTTCCTAAAGCAGCAGCGTCCTTCGCTCGAAGCGCAAATCGCCAATTTGGCCGATGAGATCGCTTACAACAACCATGACGTGGATGATGGACTGCGCTCCGGTTTAATTACGCTGGAGCAATTTACCTCGGTACGCTTGTTTGTCAGTCATCTCGATGCAGTACGACTAGCCTACCCCGGCCTGGCCGAGCGTCGCCTGATTCACGAAACGATACGGCGTATGATCAATACGCTTGCAACAGATTTAATCCATGAAACGGAAAAAAATATCCGGGCTTATGCGGTGTGCGATATCGCCGGGGTCCGTGCCGCACCGCCGCTGGCCGCTTTCAGCGCCGAGATTTATGAACAGCAGCGTGAACTCAAGGCCTTCCTGCGTACGCATCTATACCGTCATTACCGCGTCATGCGCATGAGCGTCAAGGCGCGCCGCATCATCAGCGACCTATTTCAAGTATTCATGGAGGATAACCGCCTGCTACCTCCGCAATTTCAACAGCAAGCTCAAGCAGACCGCGCTCGCACCGTATCCGACTACATCGCCGGTATGACTGATCGCTATGCCATAAAAGAGCACCGAAGGTTGTTTGCCATTGAAGAAGGATGATTCCCGCTCTAATTCAAAAATGAAGTTCGAGTCATGCCACAAAACTTTCAACTAATCAGCATAGATCGGAAAAGCTGAACAAGTTAAATTAGACTCAAGCTCGAAGTGCGCCATTCCATATGCGCGGTTAATTAATGAATACCTGCTGCACAGTTTTTTATACGAATTAAGTTTCAAGTTCTCTCCGAAAAAACATGAGAATTTTTTCAATCCATGTCAACTGCGAAGCTTCCCTTTATAATGCGCACCCTGAAACTTGGCTGTACTTAATTTTCCCATGCTGTTTTCTTCCTCACACACCCGTCCACGTTACACCCATCTTTCTGGCTCGTCTGATGCCTTGGCTCTAGCGCAATATGCCAGGCAAAATGTGCCACTGGTGGTTATTGCCGCCAGCGCGCTGGAAGCGCAGCGACTAGTGGATGAAATTCCGTTTTTCTCCCCGGAGCTACGCGTACATCTGCTGCCAGATTGGGAAACGTTGCCTTATGATCACTTCTCGCCGCATCAGGACCTCATCTCTGAGCGGCTTGCTACGCTGCATCACATTCGCAGCCAATCATGTGATGTGATCGTTGTCCCTATAACCACTGCGTTATATCCGTTGTCACCAGTGGAATATCTGGCGGCGTACACCTTCTTTCTTAAATGCGGCGAAACATTGGACATCGCCAAATTTCGTGAACAAATGACATTGGCCGGCTATACCCATGTTCAGCAGGTGCTGACTCCGGGCGAATACTGCATTCGTGGTGGTTTGATCGACCTTTTCCCGATGGGCAGCAGTGTGCCTTACCGCATCGACCTGTTCGATGACGAAATTGACGCTATCGCGACTTTCGATGTGGATACCCAGCGTACCATCTATCCAGTGCGGGATATTCGCCTGTTACCGGCGCGCGAGTTTCCACTTGATGAGGCCGGGCAAGCCCGTTTTCGACAAAATTTCCGCGATCGTTTCGAGGGTGACCCATCCAAATCAAGTATTTACAAAGGCGTGAGCCGTGGCATCGCGCCCGCAGGTATCGAATATTACCTCCCATTATTTTTCGAGCGTACTGCCACGTTGTTTGATTATTTGCCTTCACATGCCACGCTATGCATGCATCACAATGTGGATGCTGCCATTGCCACTTTTGCGAAGGATGCTCAGTTACGCTATAACCTGCTTCGTGGTGACCCGCAGCGTCCCTTGCTGGAAACGCACGAACTGTTTCTGAACGCGGAAAGCTTCTTTATTGCTGCTAAAAATTTCAAACGTGTCGATCTCATCGCAGATACCCCCTCTTACTCCCCGATTTACAATACTGAGGTGAATGAAAACGGGGGAGAAACTCCCCTCGAACTTTTCAAAGAGGAAAGGTCATATAAAACCCTCACTCTTTGCGCTACCCAAAAATTGCCCGACATCGCGGTAAACAGGCGCGCCGACATTCCGACGCATGCATTCCAAAGCTTTTTGCAAGATTATACTGGCCGGGTGTTGTTGCTCGCTGACAGTTTGGGACGGCGCGAAATTATGGCCGAATATTTGCGCGAATACGGCTTGGCACCTACGCTATGCGAGGACTATGCGCAATTTCTCACCGGCGACAATCACTTCATGCTTACCGTAGGGGCGTTGCAGAATGGTTTAATGTTGCAAGATGAACAGTTGGCAATTATTACAGAAAGTGAACTGTATTATGCCGCGCAACCACGAAGTCGGATTGCGCGCGCCACAAAAAAAACCAACGTGGAAGGGATGCTGCGCGACCTGTCCGAACTCAAGCCGGGTGATCCTGTGGTGCATGAGCAGCATGGCATCGCGCGTTATCATGGCCTTATAAACCTTGATCTCGGAGAAGGCGAGAACGAATTTTTGTTGCTCGAGTATGCCGGTGGAGACAAGCTGTATGTACCAGTGGCACAACTGCATGTAATCAGCCGTTACAGTGGCGGAGCCCCGGAAACCGCACCGATGCATAAGTTGGGCAGTGGCACTTGGGACAAGGCCAAACGTCGCGCCATGCAACAGGTGCGTGACACCGCTGCCGAATTACTCAATCTCTATGCCCAACGCGCCACCCGGAAAGGCCACCAATTCAAACTGTCGCAACATGATTACGAAGCATTCGCCGCCGGTTTTGGTTTTGAAGAAACGCCGGACCAGGCCGCCGCCATTAAGGCGGTAGTCAGTGATTTGCAGAGCGGAAAACCCATGGATCGGCTAATTTGCGGCGATGTCGGGTTTGGTAAAACGGAAGTAGCGCTGCGCGCAGCGTTTATTGCAGCGATGGATGGTAAACAAGTAGCCGTGCTGGTACCTACCACACTGCTCACTGAACAGCATTTCCAAAACTTCTGTAATCGTTTCGCCGACTGGCCTATAAAAATTGGCGAACTGTCGCGCTTCCGCTCTGCTAAGGAACAAACTCAAACACTAAAAGACATGGGAGATGGCAAGCTTGATATC
>JBDSEJ010000565.1:0-6679 GCA_039920105.1 Candidatus Nitrotoga sp.
ATATTGTGGGCACCGGATCGTCATCTGGGCCATTACATTCAGCAACAAAGTGGCGCCGACATGTTGCTGTGGCAAGGTTCATGTGTGGTGCATGACGAGTTCAAGGCCAAGGAGTTGGTTGAACTTAAGGCGCAACACCCGGATGCCAAGGTATTGGTTCACCCGGAATCCCCTCCGGCAGTGGTGCAGCTTGCCGATGTGGTGGGCTCCACCACACAGCTTATCAAGGCAACCCAGAGTTTGGATGTTAACAAATTTATAGTGGCGACCGATAACGGTATCCTGCACAGGATGAAAACTTTATCGCCTGATAAGGTGTTTCTCGAAGCGCCCACGGCTGGAGAGGGTGCGACTTGTACTAGTTGTAACCACTGTCCGTGGATGGCTATGAACGGGTTATTGAATCTGGCTCAAGCTTTGGAAACGGGGAAAAATGAGATCTATGTTGATCCGGAAACCGGGCGTCTTGCCAAGGTTTCTATCGAACGCATGCTGGATTTTGCCCGTCAAATCAACCTTCCTACCCGAGGCATAGGTAACGCCTGACGGATGGATGTTTTCAATAACAAGCTCATTGCGAGTATTTTGTAATGATATTTGGTCTGCTGGTGTGTTATTGATAAGGCACTTATGACCACACTTAACGTAGTTACCTATAACATTCACAAGGGTTTGTCCCATTTCAACCAGCGCTTTGTGCTGCACGAATTGCGAGAGCGCTTGCGTGAAGTCAACGCCGATATCGTATTCCTGCAGGAGGTGCAGGGCGAGAACAGCCGTGATGTACGATATCTCCATGGCTACCCCACTTCGTCGCAACATGAGTTTCTGGCTGACCAAATATGGCCGCATCATGCGTATGGAAAGAATTCCGTATATGTGGGCGGGCATCACGGAAATGCACTCTTGAGCCGTTACTCTATTGTGGAGTGGGATAATCTGGATATTTCCGCGCATCGCTTCGAGAGTCGGGGTCTGTTGCATTGTGTAATTGACCTGCCAAAGACCGGTCAAAATGAAAGCTGTCAGCCACTACATTGCATTTGTGTACATTTTGGTTTATTTAAACGCGGCCGTGGAGTCCAGTTTAACGCGCTGATTGAGCGTATCAAACAGATGGTGCCGGTGGATGCGCGACTTATTGTCGCGGGAGATTTCAATGACTGGCGCAACAATGCCAGTCGTCTCTTAGCCCAAGAGTTGCAATTACATGAGGTGTTTGAAGCAAATCTTGGCAGGCCAGCACGTAGTTTTCCGGCAGGCATTCCGCTACTGCGCATGGATCGTATTTATGTGCGCGGGTTAGAGGTTCAGCGCTGTGAGGTGCATGCATGGAGAAAAATTTCAGACCATGTCGCGCTGTCCACGATTCTCGCACTATGAGTAGTACGCATCTGGTTGACGGTCATATTCTGACCCTGTTGCGCAACGGTGAGGAATATTTTCCGCGCCTGATTGCGGCGATAGATGCTGCGACCCGCTCTGTTTATCTGGAAACTTATATTTATACCCCCGACACCTGCGGTCGTCAGATCTCTCAGGCATTGCAGCGAGCAGCCAAGCGTGGCGTGTTGGCGCACGTGCTGCTGGATGGTTTTGGCTCGGCCGAGTTGCCGGACACCTGGGTGAACGAGCTGCGTGAGGCAGGCGTAGAGGTATTATGGTATCGGCCGGAAATCGCACGTTTCAGCTTGCGCCGCCATCGCCTGCGCCGTCTCCACCGCAAGCTGGCGCTGGTGGATGAGCATATTGCCTTTGTTAGCGGCATCAATATCATCAATGATGTGCCGGGTGGTCGTCTTATAGCGCCGCGTTTGGATTATTCGGTGGAGGTGCAGGGAGTATCGGTAGAGCATATACACTTCGTAATGCGGCGTTTGTGGACACTGGTGTCGTGGATAAATCTTAGGCGGCAGCGCGAGCGCGTAAAACTACAGCCCACGCACAAAAGTACCGGGCAACAAAAAGTGGCTTTAGTATTGCGTGATACCTTTCGTCATCGTCACGACATTGAGCATGCGTATCTCAAAGCCATTGCCGGTGCGAAGCGAGAAATAATTATTGCCAACGCCTATTTTTTGCCTGGAATGCGCTTCCGTCATGCTTTGCTAAATGCAGCTCGACGGGGAGTGCACATTGTGTTGCTGTTGCAAGGGCAGGTGGAATACCGCCTCCAGCATTTTGCTACGCTTGCGCTGTATGACGAGTTGTTACGAGCAGATATGGAAATTCACGAATATCATGCCAGTTTTATGCACGCCAAGGTGGCGGTTATTGATGGTTATTGGGCTACCGTAGGCTCATCCAATATAGACCCGTTCAGTCTATGGCTGGCGCGTGAAGCTAACCTCGTAGTTCGCGATAAGGGGTTTGCAGAATCATTACGTGCCGATTTGTTGCAAGAAATTGCGCACAGTGCCAGGTTAATTTCTCCTTCCGTGTGGCGCGAGCAAGGTATTTGGATGTATTTGATGATGCGTATCAGTTATGCAATGGTACGTTTTTTGACTGGCGTGATTGGTTATGCACGCGGACATGATAATGTTTAGCCGCTAACTTTCTGGTAGATAAGTTGGTCTCGCGCAAGCTGCAAAAGCTTGAACTTACGGACTCATGTGAGCGACGACTATGCGATCCTCCTGTTAACCAGGTTATTCATATTAGGATTTGGATGGAACGCAGCGATCTGCCAAGCGCCGCATCCGGCATGCCTGTTAAACGGTAAGTTTCTTGCGTTTTCGAAAAAGTACCGCAGCTCCCACCAGCGACATCGCCCATACAATGGCTGCCCCGCTGGGTAGGTCTAACCATACAGACAGCAGTAGCCCTATAGCATAACCTGAGGCACCTACCGTAAAAGCAACAATCAAGCGTTGCCGCTTACGTTGCATATTGTGAGTGCAAAGTGCAGGGACGATAAGGCTGGCGAACACCAGATACACGCCAACCAGTTGTACCGAGGCAGTCACCGCCAATGCGAATAGCGTATAGAAACCCATGCTGCCGAATCGTTTATTAACTATGTTCCACAATGCTAATAGTGTGGCAGTAAGAATCGCGGTTGCTATGAGCTGGGTTGTAGTCACCCAGAGGATTGCACCGACCAGCAATTCTTTAATATGCTCGCCAGCTTTGGTATCGTGGCTCAACAGTAGGATGCTGCCGCTGGCGGCAAGTACGAACAGCAAACCAATGCAGGCTTCCTGTACTTCCGGCAGTTTGCGTTCAATAATGGTTAGCAGCTCTGCGCCTAGCAGGGCACTGGTGGCTGCCATTGCTTGAACTGCGAGTGGATATTCGGTCAGTCTCAATAGTCCCGCCACGACCACGCCAAGCCCTGCGATTTGTGCCACGGTAATGTCGGCGAATATAATACCGCGCGCCAACACTTTCATGCCGAGTGGGACATGTGTGGCGAGCACCAAAAGCCCGGCAATGAAAGCGGGCAGCAGGATTTCGAGTTCGACTAGATTCATTTTTTTTACTCCTTAAACCTTACACTTTACATGCCATAATACGAATGGAAGAAATATGGAAAGTTTGTGAAGATTAAATAGACTTTATCCCCGCCAGCAAACGCGCGATCGTATCGTCAAATAGACCAAACAAATCATTTGTGCCATCTGTGGCACCTACAGTGAACGGCAAAACCACTTCAGAAATTTTTGCACGCTCGGCAATCCATTGTGATGGCTTTGGGTTTTGGTAGGCCGAACGGACCACCATTTTCGCCGGAGACTGTTGTAACTGCACAAGCACTTGCGCCAGGTGCGACACGCTTGGTTCCATGCCGGGCTTGGGTTCAAGCACTGCAACTTGCTTGAGCCCCAACCATGCATTCATATATGTGTAAGCTTGGTGCTGTGCGATATAGGGTTGCCCTCTGAGTGGCGCGGCTAGTTTTTCCCATCGGGTTATTGCAGTTTGCCAAGCTTGATTGAAGGCCTGCAATCGGCTAAGGTAAAACGCTGTGTTGGCGGGGTCGAGCTCAACCAGCCGTGCCGACAGCGCCTGTGCGATAGGGAGTAAGTTGCGTGCATCAAGATGGAAGTGCGGATTGCCTAATGCATGTATGTCGCCCAATGCGCGATCTATGCGAACGGGGATTTCCAACTTATTTACATAGGTTGAGGCGTCGAAGTAACCGGGCTTACCGGGGGTGGTGTTGGGATTTCCAGATTCAAACAAAATGGTCGGCAGCCAACCCAATTCCAATTCCGCACCGGTGCACACCACGAGTTGTGCACGGCGTGCCCTTGAGATCAGACTGGGTCGCGCTTCAACGAAATGTGGATCTTGTAATGCGTTGGTAGCGGTATAGATTTTAACTTTGTTTGCCGCCAGCTCCTTTGTTAGTGCTGCCCATTCTGGTTCGCAGGCAAAGACTTCCAAAGCTGCATGCACTGGCGCGGTTACGGTCACCATTATTAAGGAAATTAAAGTGACGAAGATTTTTTTCATGATTTATCCTTAAGTTTTGTCAGAATAGTTGTGTTAATTAAGCAAGGAAGGCAGTTTTTCATTGCCCGTATAGCCACTTCCACCTCTGACGGTTTATTAAAATTTGTGTACGCCATGCGCACCCAAGCTCATAATATATTGCACAAAAAATTGTGTATCGTTCAGACCTTGCCGAGAGTTGTCTTGAGCCAACTGCATGCGCATGCGCGAGAATTCGCTCGGACTGTAGTCCAGCATGATCGTGGTGCGCGTGGGGGTAAAATCGTAGTTGTTGATAATATTTGGCGCATTCAGGAATCCTACCTGAGCGGTGCCGGAATTAAGCTGGTCATATCGCAACCCTGCACGCCAACGCGGCTTGAATTGATAAACACTTTGCAAATACCAGCCAGATTGGGTAACTGAATAGCTATCTGGAGAATTAAGGTTATAACTAAGCGTGCCGTTATCACGACGCTGAAAATATTCGCCTTGTAGCTTGAAATTCGTTAGACGAATGTTTCCTTGCGGAGCGTATTTCCACACAAAATCTACTCCGGCAGTTCTGCTGTTTCCATTGAACAGGTTACTAACGCCGCCTTCTGTACCGAGTAAATCAGGCACAGCATCAGATTGAGCGTTCTCACGCCTGGTTTGATGTAAGGAAACTCCCGCGAGAAAACTGTGGCTGTCACCAATATCCGAGCCAACATGCGCGAACAGTACGCTAGAACCCAACCCATTTTTTTGCCGGCTAGTACCAGGGTAGCTGAGACCTCGACCAACTTCGAAACCGAGTTCAATGAAGGTGTCGGTTGGCGCCAGCCACCTAAATTGCATGCCATCTTCACTTAACTGATTGTTCCAGAATGTGCGATAAACTAGTGGCTGGTCAACGAAATCCCATGCATGGGCATGTACCTCGTTTAAGTAACCGAGATGGGAAAAAAATCGCCCAAACATAAGATTAAACCCGTTGCCCAGCGTGGTGGTCTGTACAAAGGCATTTTCTACTTCCACACCGTCGTCAGGCGATAAGGCAAGTTTAGCTTCACCACGGAACCGCGGGTCGATGTTGGCAACCAAGCTAATTTCTGTTTCCTGCAGGCTGAATCCGTTGCTATAACCGTGGTCGTTGGGAGCCATGGCAAAGCCAGTGATAGGTATTGAGGGATCTTGCTTTAAATTTCCATAAGTGCCACTCATAATCATAGAGATGGCCGGATTGTATGTATTTACACTAGAAACTGCAGGACGGCTAGGCTGTTGTACGGGGACTTGTGCTTGCACAATCGCTGATTCGGCTTGGCGGCTCTCGGCTTCTTTCAAACGTTGTTCTAGTTGCGTGATGCGTTGTTCGTAATTGTCTTTCAGTTCTTTGATCTGTCCGCGGATGTTGCGCAAATCCTCTTCACTTGCAGCATAGACACTCATAGGCAAAATCAGTGCCACACATAACACTCCATGCTTAAGGGCTGCTCTATAAATTACCATCTCATCTCACCCGGTTGTAATGCGTTATAAAGTTGTGTGCATTCCAGTGTTTTAAGTGAAACCTATTACTTAATATTGATTTTTACAAAAAAATTCTTGGTTTTCTCAATCGCACGATTTTGACTGTGTCCTGAGCTAATAGAAAAAGCCAGTAAAACAAAAATATCATCGTGTGCAGTGTTAGCTTGTGTTCTTTGCTAATGATTTTTGCTGATTCTCATTTAAGGTGAATGGTAAGACTACAGCCCAAAAAAAAGAATAAGCAAATTCCTTATTTCTTGTCTAATGGTAATTTGCCAGTTTTCTAATCCTGTTTAATAGGACAAATGTAAGCAAGCTGGGAATAGGATGACTGAAATGTGGATTTTTCGTGGAGTCCTTAAATTATGATGTGCCTTCAAAAACCGGGTGAAAGCGGGCATTAGATTCATTTGTAGGCAAATGAATCGTCAATTATTTGAGGTTCTATGTGAAATCGAGTGGGTAATCAACTTAAACCTATCGCTGTAGTAATAAATCTTTTTGTCCCGAATTTTTCGAAGAAAGAACGGATTTACTTATCGCGAAGGAACAAACTTATGTCCAATAGTGGCGCGTTATGGTTACTTTCTTATTGCGCCCCCGGCCTTGATTTTCATTTCAACTGGCAAGATATCTTGTCGTGCCACTCACTCCTTCGACAGGCTCTAAAGTAGTAGTCTATTTCTTGCCTATCCGGTTGTCTCCCAACACCACTAGGGGTAGT
>JBDSEJ010000566.1:0-4383 GCA_039920105.1 Candidatus Nitrotoga sp.
ATTTTCGGTGACGGCAGCGATCTTCCAGCCCTGCGCTCGTACCGTGTCCTGCAGCGCAGTCATTGCACTTTCCAGCGTAATGTCTAGCGTGATCGGCTTAATATTCGGATAGGCAACGCGTTGCTGGCGAGCGGTGTCTTCCCCTGGATAATTCACGGCGTTGGGCGCCGCCTCACGGGCAGCAGCCAATGCTATGAAGGCCGGCGGATTAACGAGGTCAGTAGTGATATCGTGAATCTTTGGCACGCTCTGGGCACGCTGCATCATTTGTACAGGTACCACCATCATCCCTGCCACCGCCAAGCTCACCAATCCAGCGACCAACGCCGTGCGCCAACGTCGGCAGTATCCGGCAACCACCAGCGTCAACAGGCCCAATACGCCGGCACTCACGGCCACATAAGCGCCCTGGCGCAACAGCGAAAAGGCTGCACCCAGCGTCAGCCACTCCAGCCGGTAGGCAGGCCCGACTCCAGCCACGAGTACTGCCGACACAATCAGCATAATTATTGCCAGCCAGGCAGCAAGCACTGGCCACTTTCCGCCACGCTGGCGAGGTTTCATATTTAATGGCATTTTCGTTCCGTCCTATGTCAGTCAAGCCTCATTGGTCATAAGGTTAGGGTTAAAGGGAGCGGTGACAATTGCAGCATCAAGGGGTCAGCGAACTTGATATTATCATCAATTATTTGACTCTTTGATTTGGATCAGGCTGGCTGATAAATTTATTCGACTACTTGTTTTATTAGTTTAAAATTTACACGGCGGGTTTTTAAAAGCACATATGGCTTCTATTTTTTCTTTCGAATTTTTTTCTGATTCTACTAAAGGTGGAGGAGTTGGATTCTGTTGGTCAACTGAATTTTTATCTTGCAAAGTATACCCTTGCGCACTCATGCAGGCGTTATATAACCCCCGATTGGTAACAGTACCGCTACGTGCTGTTCCTCCATAATGATTCACATATGCACTACTCGCATATTGTTGCGATCGTTGCATGCAGTCATAATTGTCCTTGTTAAATTCATTAATGGTAGCGTCTTCCTTAGTCCATACATGAGGCTGGCTTGCACAGCTTGCTAATAAGATCAAGTTAGCAGTAATTAATGTCTTTGAAATGTTCAAGATTCACCTCTTGCAATTTCGATTGTATATGATGTCAATTCTGCATCTCACGTCGCAGAAGATCGCTTCTTTTTGAATTATTGGCCAGTCATTGACCTTCGGTACGATCAGTAAGCATAACAGTCCCTTGTCTATATTCTAGCATTTACAAAACTCGTGTTTTACGCATAGTTTTCCCGAAATCCGATGCCCTAACAAAGAAGTAAAGAGGTCAAAGCCCTTTAAATATTAATACTTTGTTACTATCCTTCTCGTGACTGTAACAGGAAGGATCCAATGCCGAGAAAGCCTCGGTTTATCATCCCGGGTGTTCCAGTTCATGTTGTACAAAGAGGGTGTAGCTGGGAGCCTGTATTTTATGATGATGCAGACTACCAGGTTTATCTCGGTCGATTAAAAGAGGCTGAAAAAAATATCAAGGGACTAAACTGCTCCGCGGTAAGGTTTTCCGATCAGAGAATTGTGGTTGATTGAAGTGGTTTTGAAAAGTAATGAAAAAGTCGACTATTATAGAAGCAGTAAAGAGCATGGCTAACCGCGAACCTGACGGAGAGCATGGGTATTACTTTATTACAATTACTGCAAATGAAGAAGGGAATCCTGTATGGAGTGCGCAATCGAGTTGGAATGGGTTTGAAGACAAAGAGCTAGAGAATTGAGTTGCGGGAAGCATGCTTAGTTCAGGCAGACCGTCTGGTGAAATTTTATCGGGATGATCTGAAGCAGGGCTGTTTGATCGTTGAAACACCTGAAGAGCTTATAACCTTTCTTCTGATAGGTGGACACAGTGTAATTGAGAAAAAAATCGCTGAAGCAGCGCTGTCTGAATTTTTAAAGCCTCACCCCGCGGTCCGCACAGGGTTTGTTGGGTTCGAGCACACTTCGAACATGCCGGATACTGTGTTCCAACGAGCTCCAACCAAGAAGCAAAGAATGGACATTCTGAAAAGAGATGGATGTAGGTGCAAAATCTGCGGCCGTTCACCTCACAATAATGTTGACATTACGCTTCATGTACAACACATTAGGCCTTGGGTGAATAAAGGATTAACGCACGACGATAATCTGATTACTCTTTGTCATACATGTCATGAGGGGCTTGATCCACATTACGAAATATCGCTCTACGGGTTACTCAATGATTCAGAAAGTCTTATCCATACTTAAGGAACCAGACTACAGTATTTTTCTTCTCTCAAAAAATATAGAGAAGAAAGCTTTAAAAGGGCGAGTAATGAGGACGATTAACAAATGGTTCAAGTCGACGCTTCGCTCACTGGGATGGTTCTTCGCTACGTTGCAACCCGCCCCTTCTTGTCTCTGAAATAGGAAGGTGCCAATGCCGAGAAAGCCCCGTTTTATTATCTCGCGTGTTCCAGTCCATGTCGTACAAAGCGGGCGTAGCCGGGAGCCGGTATTTTATGATGATCCTGACTACCAGGTTTGTCTCGGTCGATTAAAAGAAGCGGGAGAAAAAAATCAATGCCAGATTCACGCTTACTTCCAAAGTATTATTCACTTTTTAAGAATTATTAAACATTAATATGTTGATCCCAATAGGGGTTGTCGCCAAACCGTTCAGCTAAAAACTCAATCAGCACCCGTGTTCTTTGCGACAAATAGCGCCTCTGTGGATAAACCGTATAGGCATTAAGTAGAGGCGGTTCGTAATCGGGGAGTATTGGTACTAGTTCGCCACTGGCAATTGCTTTCCAGGCAATAAAAGTTGGCGTCATAATAATACCGTGTCCTGAAATAGCCATATCTTTTAGAAAATCGCCATTATTAGCAACCATATGAGCCGAAACATTAATGCTATGTTGCTCTCCTTGTTTATCTGTAAGCTTCCAGATCGATGAGCCGGATAAGTTGTAATGCAGTAATTGATGAGATTTTAAGTGATGGAGGCTTGTAGGCGTGCCCTGTTCTTTCAGATAACCCGGACTGGCACAGAGTACGTGTTTAATGGGGGACAGCTTACGTGCGATCAAGTTTGAATCTTTTAGCGACGCGATGCGGAAAGCCAGATCCAGCCCTTCTTCAACCAAATCTACCTGACGGTCTGAGAAATTAATGTTGATGGTTAGTTTAGGGTGCTGTTTGATAAAGTCATTGATCGCTGTAGATAGGTGGCACAGTCCAAACGATAACGGTGCCGCCAGGTTTATTGTCCCTTCAAGCGCAATATTGGCGTCTTCTGTTAACACATTGAGTTCAGCAACATCGTTAACAATTTTTATTGCGCGTTCATAATAGCTCCATCCCGCTTCAGTCAAGCTCGATGTACGTGTGGTTCGATTTAATAACGGACGCCCAGGCGCGTTTCAAGCTCAATCAATCGACGGCTGACAGCAGATTTAGCCAGATTCATCTGCTCGGCAGCACGGCTGATCCCGCCAGCATCTACCACGTGGATAAACACATTCATGTCTTCTAGTTGGCCCATTAATAGTTCTCAAAAAGTGAATAAAGTTTTGCAATTATTGATGTTTATTCTAAATACATCAACAGATATACTCTGTTTAAGATTTTAAATTAACTTTTTTTCATAAAAGTCAGACTGAGGGAATCATGATGCAAACATCAATCAAGGTGCATATCATGCAAACAGAAACGGCTTTTTGGGCTTCCAAAGCATTGCTCACCGTCATTGAAAATTTAATCAACGATGCACGCCGGTAAAATGCTTTTGGCTTATAGATGTCGCTCAACATGCTGATTGAGTTTGGCGACGCCTTTGATTGCACCGGCGCAAATTTCCGTAAATGGTGCAGTGAAGCAGGTTTCAAACGTTTTGATTTTATCAATCTAGCCGGTCCAACCAGCGCAGCAATTTCGTATAAATAAGGGATTAAGATGGGTATATTAATTGACGGGAAATGGCAGGATATTTGGTATCCAACAAAAGAAACCCAAGGGCGGTTTGTTCGTTCAGCGGCCCAGTTTCGTAACTGGATTACTGCGGATGGTTCTGCTGGGCCAAGCGGAAGTGCAGGATTTAAAGCGGAAGCAGGGCGCTATCATTTATATGTGTCTTATGCTTGCCCCTGGGCGAGTCGCACCCTGATTTTTCGAAAAATTAAAGGGCTGGAAAAAATGATTTCCTTGTCTGTTGTGCATTGGCATATGGCAGAAGAAGGCTGGACCTTTAACGACGGTGAAGGTGTCATTGCCGATCCGATTTTTAATGCAGCCTATTTACGCGAAATTTATCTGCAAGCAGAAAATCGTTATTCAGGCCGTGTGACGGTCCCTGTC
>JBDSEJ010000567.1:0-9374 GCA_039920105.1 Candidatus Nitrotoga sp.
GTCGAAGCTATGCTGGATTTCCCGGAAGACGAAATTGATGCTCCTGATGTTACGCAACGCAATACTCGATTAGCCGCATTACGTGCTGAACTTGATAAAATTTTGAGTATGGCACAACAGGGAAGCCTTTTGAGAGAAGGTGCGCATATCGTCCTGGTCGGCCAACCTAACGTCGGAAAATCTAGTTTACTGAACCGTTTAAGTGGAGAAGATGTCGCATTGGTCAGTGACACACCGGGCACCACGCGCGATCTTATTCGCCAATCAATTCAGATTGAGGGTGTGCCATTGCATATTATTGATACGGCAGGTTTACGGGATGCATCAGATTCAGTAGAACAAATGGGTATTGAACGCACGTATGGGGCGTTAAAAAAAGCTGATGCTGTCCTGATCCTGTTGGATGCGAGCCACGGCCTTACTGAAGATGACCAAGAAATTCTAGACAATTTACCGCTCGGAATTCCGCGATTGCATGTTTTCAATAAAGTTGATTTGGTTGCCCAGCCTGCATATATAAAAGAGCATAGCGACGAATGCCACATTTATCTATCTGCAAAAACTGGCGAAGGGATTGATTTACTACGTGATAAGTTGCTTTCTCTGCTTGGTTGGCATCAAGAAGCTGGCATATGTATGGCTCGTGAGCGCCATATTCTCGCGTTATTAGACGCATGTGACCATTTACAACGGGCAGCTGGTGAAATTAATCGTCCAGAACTTTGCGCAGAGGAACTTAGACTTGCACAAGAAGGACTCAATTCAATTACGGGTGAGTTTAGTGCAGATGATCTTCTTGGTGAAATATTCAGCCGGTTTTGCATAGGAAAATAGATTTTAATGAATTACCTTATAAGTGTTGTGAAAGTTATTTGGGTATGTTATTCCTCTTGCTGGACCTTCGCCAACCAGGCAGGGTAATTTGTTTGGCACGAGACAGTGTTAATTCATCTTCCGGAGCATCGCTGGTAATTGTGGAGCCTGCGCCTATAGTGGCACCACGACCAATTTTTACGGGCGCTACCAGTTGAGTATTTGATCCAATAAATACATCATCCTCGATGACAGTGCGATGTTTGTTTGCGCCATCATAATTGCAGGTGATGGTACCTGCGCCTATATTGACGCGACTACCAATGCTACTGTCGCCAATATAGCTTAAGTGATTTGCTTTACTATTGGCGGCAATTTCACTGTTTTTCACCTCAACAAAGTTACCTATATGTACTTCATTGTGTAATTTGCTGCCGGGTCGCAAGCGAGCATAAGGGCCAATACGGCAGTTCTCGCCTATGGCAACTTGATCAAGGTGGCTATATGGCTCGATGTAGGTGTTAGCGCCAATGCTAGAGCATTTTATAATACTGTAAGCTCCAACTTGTACACCATTTCCAAGAAGAACATTTCCTTCGAAGATGCAGCCAACGTCAATTTTGACATCACGTCCGCATGGTAATTCGCCCCGTACATCAAGGCGCGAAGGGTCAGCCAGCGTAACGCCAGTCACAATTAACTGATTCGCCAGTTCCTTTTGCCAAATACGTTCCAGTTCGGCAAGTTGCATTTTACTGTTGACACCTACAACCTCCCACCCTTGAGCAGGTTGAACCGTATGCACTTCTATTCCTTGGGCTACGGCCATGCCTACTATGTCGGTCAGGTAGTACTCACCTTGTGCATTTTCGTTGCGCAATTCCGATAACCATACGCGCAAGAGATTAGTAGGGACCGATAGGATACCAGTGTTGACCTCGTGTAGGGCACGTTGCTCTGTAGTGGCATCCTTCTCCTCTACAATGCATTTTACATTGCCTACGCTATCGCGCACGATGCGTCCGTAACCTGTGGGGTTACTTAGTTTAGTGGTAAGCAAAGTAAGAGATTCCTGCATCTCCAACATTTTTTTCAATGTTCCAGGTTGAATGAGGGGCACGTCACCATACAGCACAAGGGTAAATGTGCCTTCGCTCAAGAGTGTAAGTGCTTGCTGCACTGCATGACCAGTCCCAAGCTGAGGCTCCTGTAGAATAAAATCTGCCTCATACTGCGACATAGCCTGTGGCACTGCTTCGCCTCCATGACCATAGACCACGCATGTCATTTCTGGTGATAATTGTATAGAAGTATCGAGTACATGTTGCAATAGTGGACGACCAGCCAAAGAATGTAGTACCTTTGGCTTATCAGAGTGCATGCGCTGCCCCTTGCCAGCAGCGAGAATGACGATATTAAGTTTTGTCATGGAGTATGTGTTCTAAGTTTAGACTATGAAGTATAAACAAAAAAAGCGGCATAAGCCGCTTTGATTAAATGTCGTATTAATTCAATTGACTTAATGTTGTTGTTGTTTTCGCATTTTTGTATAGCTTGCAATTGCGCAAGCGCTTCAGAGAGTTCAGCTTGAGCGCTAGCGTAATCTATATCAGAAGCGCGATTTTTCATTGCTTCTTCCGCTGTGCGCTTAGCTTCGAGCGATCGTGCTTCATCTAAGTCTGCACCGCGAATGGCTGTATCAGCTAAAATTGTAACTTTGTTGGGCTGCACTTCCAGCATTCCGCCAGATACGTATATAAGTACAAGTTCGCTTTGATCAGGCAGTTTAAGGCGAACTGAACCTGGTTTAATGCGCGTGAGTAAAGGTGCATGGCGTGGGTATATCCCTAATTCGCCCATTTCACCAGGTACTACGACCATTTCTACAAGGTCAGAGAAAATGGACTCTTCTGCACTCACCACATCAACATGAACAGTCATTGCCATAATTTTCCTTTTTACTACGATACTTGGCCTGCGTACATCAATAAGTTTTACTTAAGAGTTTTGGCTTTTTCAACCGCTTCGTCAATTGTTCCGACCATGTAGAAGGCCTGCTCAGGCAAGTGATCATAATCGCCATTTACAATGCCCTTAAAGCCTTTAATAGTCTCCTTCAGCGTTACATACTTGCCAGGACTGCCAGTAAACACTTCGGCTACGTGAAAAGGTTGTGACAAGAAACGTTGTATTTTTCGTGCACGGGCCACTGCCAGCTTATCTTCAGGCGCCAATTCATCCATTCCCAGAATTGCAATAATGTCGCGCAATTCTTTGTAGCGCTGTAAAGTTTGTTGCACACTACGGGCTACATTGTAATGTTCTTCACCTACAACTAAGGGGTCAAGTTGACGCGAAGTAGAGTCCAATGGATCTACAGCTGGGTAAATACCCAACGAGGCAATGTCGCGTGAAAGCACTACAGTGGAATCCAAGTGAAGGAAGGTCGTTGCTGGAGATGGGTCAGTCAAGTCATCAGCCGGTACGTATACGGCCTGTATCGATGTTATCGAGCCAGTTTTAGTTGAAGTAATACGTTCTTGCAATCGTCCCATTTCTTCAGCAAGCGTTGGTTGGTAACCAACCGCCGAAGGCATACGTCCCAGCAAAGCAGAAACTTCGGTACCAGCTAGTGTGAAACGATAAATGTTGTCTACAAAAAATAAAACATCACGGCCTTCATCTCGGAAATATTCAGCCATAGTAAGGCCGGATAACGCCACGCGGAGACGATTGCCCGGAGGCTCGTTCATCTGACCGAATACCATTGCTACTTTTGACTCTGGCAGATTTTCAAGTTGAATTACACCTGCCTCTGACATTTCATGATAGAAGTCATTTCCTTCACGGGTACGCTCACCCACACCTGCAAACACGGATAAACCGGAATGTTGTTTTGCAATATTATTAATGAGTTCTAGCATATTGACGGTCTTGCCGACACCTGCTCCACCGAATAGCCCAACTTTGCCGCCCTTAGCAAATGGGCACACCAAGTCAATCACTTTAATCCCAGTTTCCAATAAATCGACTGATGGAGACAGTTCGTCAAATTTTGGTGCCTTTTGGTGAATTGCTCGACGTTCATCGCACTTAATTTCACCTACCTCATCGATTGGACGACCCAATACATCCATGATGCGGCCCAAAGTACCATGGCCAACAGGCACCGTAATCTGGTTACCAGTATTGACGACTCCCATCCCTCGACGCAAACCGTCGGAAGAACCCATCGCAATGGTACGCACCACGCCGTCGCCAATCTGCTGCTGTACTTCCAAGGTCAGGCCTTTTTCAGCGACAGAGCTTCCATCGTCCTGAACTACCAGCGCATCGTAGACTTTTGGTATATGATCACGCGGAAATTCAACGTCCACCACCGCACCAATACACTGAACAATTTTTCCTTGACTCATCTTGAGGTTCCCCACTTTATATTGATACTGTACTCGTTGTCGCGGATAGCAGAGTACATCTCTAATTCAAATTCCTACGTGATATAACTTTGCTCAATGAAATTTACATTGATTGTTCTAGATCTAACAGTTGCTGCAGTAAATGCAATGTAAGCGTCTAGTCTAAATTAAATTGCTGAATTTATAGAGTCGCTCTACTAGTGCGTGAACTAATTTACTGCTGCTGCGCCGCCGACAATTTCTGAAATTTCTTTAGTAATTGCTGCTTGACGCGCTTTATTGTAAATCAGCTTGAGTTCGCCTATTACTTCCTTCGCATTATCTGATGCGGCCTTCATGGCCACCATACGTGCACTTTGTTCGGACGCCTGGTTTTCAGTCACCGCGTTATAAACTAATGACTCAATGTACCGCACCAGCAATTCATCCACTACGACCTTTGCATCAGGTTCATAAATGTAATCCCATGTAGTGCCATTAGCAGGCTCCAGATTTTCACTCGAGAGCGGCAGTAATTGCTCCATTCTGGGTTCTTGTTTCATTGTATTAATGAAACCGTTATAGCTTATGTAAAGTGCATCAATCTCGCCGGTATTGTAATCATCCAGCATGACCTTAACCGCTCCAATCAAGTTTTCAATGTGCGGAATGTCACCTAATCCAATCATATGCGATTTAACTTTTGCACCTATACGGGACATAAAGCTAAATCCTTTATTGCCAATTGCACATGTATTGACGCCCTTGCTTTCGCTTTCCCATTCCTTCATTCTGGTCACCACCAGACGCAAGATGTTGGTATTGAGACCGCCGCAAAACCCTTTGTCTGAGGTTATTATAATCACGGCTACATTCTTGATGTCATCGCGCTTGATCAGAAATGGATGCTTATACTCAGGATTTGCACGTGACAAATGCGCTGCTACCTGTCGAATTTTTTCCGCATAAGGACGAGCCGCTCTCATACGCTCTTGTGCCTTGCGCATTTTAGAAGCAGCTACCATTTCCATTGCTCGTGTGATCTTTCGTGTATTCTCTACACTCTTGATTTTAGTTCTTATTTCTTTGCTGCCGGCCATTATCTTGCCCTCAGTTTAGTAAACTGCAGTGGACTTGAATTTTTCAATCGCAGCAATCAAGATTTTCTCGTTGTCGGCTGATAAATCCTTACTGGACTCAATTGCCTCCTCCAAGCTCTTATATTGGGATTTTACGAATGTATGCAGTCCGATTTCAAATGCCAAAACCTTGTTTATCGGCACATCATCGAAGGATCCTTTGTTAATCGCAAATAGTGTTATTGCCATTTCTGCTACGGATAATGGTGCATACTGCGGCTGTTTCATCAACTCCATAACCAAGCGGCCACGTTCCAGTTGTTTGCGTGTTGCTTCGTCCAAATCTGAAGCGAATTGAGCAAATGCGGCCAGTTCGCGGTATTGTGCCAATGCTAAACGTACGCCGCCCCCCAGTTTTTTGATGACCTTGGTCTGTGCTGCACCGCCCACGCGTGACACTGAAATGCCGGCGTTGATCGCGGGTCGGATGCCTGAATTGAATAGATCCGATTCCAGAAAGATCTGGCCGTCTGTAATGGAAATTACATTGGTGGGGACGAAAGCAGACACGTCACCCGCAGCGGTTTCAATCACCGGCAGTGCAGTCAATGAGCCAGTTTTTCCTTTGACTTCTCCATTGGTAAATTTTTCAACATATTCCTCATTTACTCGTGCACCACGTTCCAGCAATCGGGAGTGCAAGTAGAATACATCTCCAGGATAAGCTTCGCGACCGGGTGGTCTGCGTAATAACAATGATATTTGGCGATATGCCCAAGCTTGTTTGGTCAAGTCGTCATAAACAATAAGCGCATCTTGGCCACGATCTCGATAATACTCACCCATTGTGCATCCGGCGTATGGTGCCAGGAATTGCATTGCTGCTGAATCCGAGGCGGTCGCCACTACCACAATGGTGTATTCCATTGCGCCGTGCTCTTCCAGTTTGCGGACAACGTTTGCAACAGTAGATGCTTTTTGACCGATAGCAACGTAGATACAGGTCATGTTCTGACCCTTCTGGTTGATTATGGCATCAACCGCCACTGCCGTTTTACCAGTCTGACGATCACCAATGATCAGTTCGCGTTGACCGCGACCAACTGGAACCATGGAGTCAATTGCTTTGAGGCCAGTCTGCACAGGTTGTGACACCGACTTGCGGTCAATTACACCGGGCGCAACTTTCTCAATTTTGTCGGTTATTTTGGCATTGACAGGACCCTTGCCGTCAATGGGTTGGCCGAGGGCGTTTACAACGCGTCCGATTAACTCAGGGCCGACAGGTACTTCAAGAATGCGCCCGGTACATTTGACAGTGTCCCCCTCGGTAATATGCTCATAGTCACCAAGCACTACTGAACCAACGGAGTCACGCTCTAAATTGAGTGCAAGACCGAAGGTATTGCCGGGAAACTCGAGCATTTCGCCTTGCATAACATCTGACAGGCCGTGAATACGTACTATACCGTCAGTTACACTAACCACTGTTCCTTCAGTGCGCGCTTGGGATAGCGCATCAAAATTTTCGATGCGGCTACGAATCAAATTACTAATTTCAGAAGGGTTAAGCTTCATCTACTTTTCCTTAATTTCTATAAATCTTTCATCAAGCCAAGGCGTTGGCTAACTCGGAAAGGTGAGTGCGTGCAGAACCATCTATCACCTTGTCACCGGCGCGAATAATAATTCCGCCTAATAATTCGCGGTCTGTTTCGCAGCTAAGCCTGATCTCACGACCCATTCGTATTTTTAACGCAGCAGTAATTTTTTGTTTTTGAAGTTCACTCAAATCAAATGCAGAGGTCACTACAACGTCCACATTTTTTTCTGCCTCAGATCGCATCATCTCGAAAAGCGTTACAATTTCTGGCAACAAAATGAGACGTTGGCCTTCTACTAACAATTTAATGAAGTTACGTTGAGTTTCGTTTGATTTATCACCGGAAAGTGCTAGCATTAAATCTACTAGCTGGCTTTTGACTATTTGAGGGCTGGTAATAGTTGCACGGATTTCCGAGTTAATAACAGCTCGAGCTAAAGATTGCAGTAAATCCGACCAACCCTTCAAATCGCCAAGCTCGTGCGCTTCATCGAATGCAGCTTGGGCATATGGGCGTGCGACAGTAATAGCTTCAGCCATAGTCTTTAAATTTCCTCAACTAGCTTGTCAAGCAAATCACTATGTGCTTTGGCGTCTATTTCGCGGCCCAGAATTTTGGCAGCACCAGCCAATGCAACAGCGGACACTTGTGTACGCAAATGCTCCTTGGCGCGGAACACCTCCTGCTCAACCTCAACCTTAGCAGCCGCAACAATACGGTCCCCCTCTATCTTGGCTTGCGCTTTGGCTTCTTCCACGATTTCGCTTGCGCGCTTATCACCTAGTGCTACGATTTCAGATACCTTTTCCTTCGCTTCGCGGAGAAGTTCAGTAGAGCGCTTGGCAGCTAATGCCAATTCATTTTTGCCGCGCTCTGCTGCAGCCAAACCATCTGCAATCCGCTTATTGCGTGCATCCAGCGCTGTCATGATGGGTGGCCACACAAACTTCATGCAAAACCAAACGAACAATGCAAACATGATCGTTTGGCCTATAAGGGTCGCATTAATTTTCATGCAAATACCTTTCCTTGTTTAAACGCATGCAGGCTTATTGGCCAGCTACTGCGAACAGCACATACATGGCAATACCGACTGCAATCATCGGAACAGCATCAACCAATCCCATTACCACGAAGAACTGGGTACGCAGCATCGGAATTAATTCAGGCTGACGAGCAGCTCCCTCGAGGAACCGTCCACCAAGAATGCCAATACCTACTGCGGCACCCAAAGCGCCGAGCCCCATCATGATCGCTCCGGCGATATAAAGCAGTGCTTGTGCCGTATCCATTTGTTTTTCTCCTGTCAGTAAAAATTAAGTGTTTAAAAAATTATAGTTGTTATCTATTTAATGATGTTCCTGGTGCGCCATGTCTAAATATACGATAGTCAGCGTCATGAAGATGAAAGCTTGAAGTGTGACAATCAAAATATGGAAAATTGCCCATCCCAAAGATAGAATAATCTGTGAGCTGAACAACAACGCACTGGAAAATGTAAAGCTGACCCAGGATGCGCCCATTAGCGCTATAAGGATGAATATCATTTCGCCAGCGTACATGTTACCAAACAATCGCAATGCCAATGAAACCGGCTTGGCAATCAGATTGACTCCCTCTAAAAAGAGATTCACTGGCAAACCGAATTTACCAAACGGCTGCAATGTCAATTCGCCGACAAAACCACCCAAGCCTTTAACCTTGATGCTGTAAAAAAGTACTAAAAGGAATACGCCAATGGCCATAGCTATTGTAGCGTTTGGATCCGTGGTAGGAACCAATTTAAAATGACCAATGCCCATTGGTTCGGTTATCAACGAAATATAATCGATAGGTACCAAATCCATTAAGTTCATCAGGAAAATCCAGGCAAATATGGTGAGGGCCAGAGGGGCAACTAATGCGCTGCGCCCTGTAAAGGAACCGCGCACACTGTTGTCAATAAATTCGACGACCCATTCTACAAAGTTCTGCATGCCAGTCGGCGCATCGGTATTTATGCTTTTGGCTACCCTGCTGAAAATAAATAAGAAAAGCAACCCTAGCAAAAGTGACACCAAAATGGTATCCACATTGAACGCCCAGAACCCCATTGCCTTGGCTTCTTCCGCAGTGTGAGCGCATTGAAATTGGCCGTCCTGAAAGGAGCAGGTCAGATTTTGGAGATGGTGCTTAATATAAGCGGATGTCGTCAGAACTTCAGTGCTCATAAATATTTACACAAAAATTAATGCTACCCAATAAACCATTAACGTTGCAATATATGCCGCAAATAGCGGCAACACTTGCACTTCCTTAAATTGCGTGAAGACCAATGAGAATAATAGAATGGTGAACACCAGCTTGTATGCTTCGGCACGGTAATGCGCCGTAATTATTGTTTTTGGTTCGCTGCCAAGTGGCGCAAACATTTTTTTAGCGTAAACCAAGCTGGTTAGAAACCCTACTGCTCCCCCGGCAAAAGCTGAGGCTGCAGCTACTAC
>JBDSEJ010000568.1:0-15855 GCA_039920105.1 Candidatus Nitrotoga sp.
ACTGATGGGCCTTTGCGCTCCACCGCGCGTTCCGTTTGCTCGCCTAAAACGTTTTTAATGAGTGCGCCCAAGCGCCGCGGCGTGGCAAATTCAGTGACGATCTGAAGATAATCTTCATCTGCCGATACAAAACCCTGCGCCTGCAATCCTTCAAATATACCTTTGCAAAATGCCAGCGATAATTTTCGCAAAGATTTCGGCGGCAATTCCTCGGTGAGAAGTTCGATAAGCAAGCTGTCCTGCATGGCTAGTTCCCTGTGCCTGAATTTTTTGCCGCTTTTAACAGGGGGAATTCTAAAGCCTCGCGCGATTCGTAATAGCTTTGTGCAACCTGCCGGCTCAAGGCACGTACACGGCCAATGTAAGCGGCACGTTCGGTGGTGGAAATCGCACCGCGTGCATCGAGCAGGTTAAAAGTATGTGAGCACTTCATCACCATCTCGAAACTCGGCAAGGTCAGGCCGGCTTCCATCAAGCGCTTGGCCTCGGATTCGAATTCCTTGAACTGGCCGAACAGCCATTCGACATTGCTGTATTCAAAATTGTATCGGGATTGCTCGACTTCATTCTGATGATAGACATCGCCGTAACTCACGCCATCAGTCCAAGTTAAATCGTAGACATTTTCCACGCCCTGCAGATACATGGCCAGGCGTTCCAGACCGTAAGTTATTTCCCCTAATACCGGCGCGCATTTGAGTCCACCAACTTCCTGAAAATAAGTGAACTGCGTGACCTCCATGCCATCCAGCCAAACTTCCCAACCCAAGCCCCATGCACCCAGCGTGGGGGATTCCCAATCGTCTTCCACAAAGCGAATGTCATGCTCGCCGGTGTTAATGCCCAGCGCGCGCAGACTGTCGAGATAGAGTTCCTGGATGTTGTCGGGCGAAGGTTTGAGCGCAACCTGATACTGGTAATAATGCTGTAACCGGTTCGGGTTTTCGCCGTAACGTCCGTCTTTGGGGCGACGTGAAGGCTGCACATATGCGGCGCGCCAAGGCTCCGGGCCGATCGCACGCAAAAAGGTGGCGGTGTGAAAAGTGCCTGCGCCCATTTCTATATCGTAGGGTTGCAACAGGGCGCAGCCCTGCTTGTCCCAGAATTGCTGGAGCGTCAGGATGATTTGCTGAAAGGTGAGCATGTGACAAGACCCAGCGTGATTTTTAAAAGTCGCTATTTTATTCCAATTTCAATTCGATAGTGGAACAAGGCGGGAGTGAGTGAACAATGCAAAATGCATAGTCTGTTTATTTTGAAGATAAATTTCGACCAGCTATGTGACGCTTATATCGAAAACCAGCCAATCAAAATGTGGGACATTAATCTACTGAACTCCCACCTGTCCGAACATAGCCTAATGTCAGCTCATCGATAGGTGGGAATAACGGCATTTTAGAGATTATTAAATTACGACTTTATAGCCCGTAATACCGTAGCCCCTATGTCGGCTGGATTACGTACAACGAACATACCCAGTGCTTCCATCATGTCAATTTTAGCAGTTGCGGTATCGGACTCATTGCTGATAATCGCGCCGGCATGGCCCATGCGGCGTCCAACTGGAGCCGATAAGCCTGCGACATAACAAATTAGCGGTTTGCGCATGTTTTTCTTTGCCCAGCGAGCCGCATCTACTTCCTGCGGGCCTCCGATTTCACCGATCATGATTACAGCATCGGTATCCGGATCATCTTCAAATGCCTTTAGTACAGTGGCGAAGTCAGTCCCATTTACCGGGTCACCCCCGATACCGATAGATGAGGATTGGCCGAGGCCGAGCTCGCTCATCTGGGCGACCGCCTCATAGTTTAGCGTGCCGGAACGTGAAACGATTCCGATTCTGCCTGGGCTGTAGATATGAGAAGGCATGATGCCGACCTTGCCTACGCCTGGTGTAATAATGCCGGGTGTGTTCGGGCCGATGATGATTGAGTTGGTGCCTTGCCGGTAGCGTTCCACACGCACCATGTCCTGAACAGGTATGCCATCCGCGATGACAACTATTGTTTTGATCCCCGCATCAATAGCTTCCATGATTGCATCGGCGGCGAAGGGAGGAGGGGCGAAAATACCGGAAACATCTGCACCTGTTGTCCGTACAGCTTCTTCAACGGTATCAAATACAGGTAAACCCAGGTGCTGTGTTCCGCCCTTGCCTGGCGTTACGCCACCGACCACCTTAGTGCCAATTTTAATTGCTTCTTCGGCGTGAAAGGTGCCGTGCTGTCCGGTAAATCCCTGAAAGATTACACGCGAATCTTTGTTTAATAACACACTCATGAGTGTTCCTTTTTTAGCGGTGCTACTTTATTTACAATATTGTTTACTTCCGCTACTGCTTTTGCAGCAGCATCATTGAGATTGCTGGCAACAATAAATGGGAATTTGGAGGCGCTGAGGATAGCCCGTCCTTCTTCAACATTCGTACCCGCCAGCCGCACTATGATCGGCATTGTTATACTCTGGTCACGCATGGCTTGAATAATTCCTGTGGCAATCCAGTCACAGCGATTGATCCCGGCAAAAATATTTATGAGGATAAGTTTAACGGCAGGATCCTGCAGTACGATGTGAAAAGCATTGGCAACTTTTTCCGGTGTGGCTCCTCCTCCAACATCCAGGAAATTGGCTGGTCTTCCGCCATGCAAAGTAATCGCGTCCATGGTTGCCATTGCCAAGCCGGCGCCATTGACGATACAGCCAACATCACCGTCCAGCGCAATGTAATTCAGGCCATGTCCGGTAGCCTCCACTTCCTTTGGATCTTCTTCGTCAAAATCCCGGAGTTCTGTTATTTTCGGTCTACGGTATAACGCATTGTCATCAAAAGTCATTTTTGCATCCAATGCCAACAGTTGGTCATTGTCTACAATAGCCAGCGGGTTGATCTCAGCCATGATGGCATCATTGTCTCGCATGCAGCGATAGAGACCCTTCATGACCTTTACCGCCTGTGGCAGTAGTGCGCCGGTCAGCCCGACGTTATAAGCCACCTTACGGCATTGGAAATCGAGCAGGCCAACGGCCGGATCAATAACTTCTCTGATGATTTTGTCCGGCGTTTCCTTCGCAACCACCTCTATGTCCACCCCCCCTTCAGCCGAGGCAACTAAAGTGATTCGGCGCGTAGCACGATCAATAATCAGCCCAATGTAATACTCGCTCACAATAGTGCTTGCTTGTTCAACAAGGACACGACGGACTAGCCTGCCTTCAGCTCCGGTTTGATGTGTAACCAGAAGGGTGCCGATTATTTCATTGGCGATTACTCTTACTTCATCAATGCTGTTGCATACTCGAACACCGCCTGCTTTGCCACGGCCACCGGAGTGTATCTGTGCCTTGACAACCCAACGCGTCCCCCCTATTTCTTCCGCAACAGTGGCCGCTTGCGCGTCAGTGTGGACGACGCGTCCCGGTGGTACAGGAACGCCATAGTGTTTAAGCAAATCTTTAGTTTGATATTCATGAATGTTCATAGTGCGTTACTCACCTAAGTCCAGGCTTTGCCGCCTGTATCTGATCCGCTTTGGCTACCAAAACCTGCGCTTGTCTGATGGATGCCGCATCGATTAGGCGACCATTTAGTGAAACCGCCCCCTTGCCTTCGCGCGCGGCCTGTTCCATGTTTTCCAGAATGCTTCTGGCACGGCTAACTTCTGCTTCGCTGGGTGTGAACATTTCGTTGGCTAATGCAATTTGTGACGGATGGATGGCCCATTTTCCTTCAACCCCCAGTGCGGCTACACCGCCCGCAACTGCCATAAATCCTTCCGGATCGTTAAAGTCACCAAATGGTCCGTCAATCGGTCTCAAGCCATAAGCACGGCAAGCGACTACCAGTCTTGAGATCGCGTAATGCCATTGATCGCCCCAATGACGCACTCGCTTTCCAGTTTCATCGGCGTCGGTAAGTATTGAGCAATTAGGATTAGCGCCACCCATATTGGTCGTGCGTGCCTGTGTCGAAGCTGCGTAATCAGCTACGCCAAATACCATCGCCTCCATACGGCTCGGACATGCTTGAGCGATTTGTTCGATATTCGCCATGCCGAGCGCTGTTTCGATAAGTACATGGATATTGACCGGCTTGATTTTCTTCGCCGCCTCGATTTGTTCCATCAGAGTTGCGACGAAATAGACATCGTCCGGACGATTAACTTTGGGAATAAGAATGGTATCGAGTTTATCTCCGGCAGCTTCCATTATGTCTACGATGTCGCGGTAGCACCAATGCGTATCAAGTCCGTTGATTCGTACCGAAACAGAACAGGCAGACCAGTCCATATCATTTAATGCTGCAATGACATTTTTGCGCGCCTGCTCTTTATCATCAGGAGCAACCGCGTCTTCCAGATCCAGAAAGACCACGTCAGCACCTGCTGTTGGCGCTTTTTCAAGCATACGTAGATTGCTGCCCGGGACTGCCAATTCGCTACGATGAAGTCGAGTTTTAACTGCCACTATATTTTCCCCTTAAGTTGTCTATTTATTTATTGAGGTGATGCAACACCATGTAATCGGTATGGTTTTTTTGGATACAAACTATATCACGATGTTAGCTCATCTTCACATTTTGACCATGCTCAGCGGAAAGATCGAGTTCATGATCGACCAGATGGTATTACACGAATTCAAAACTGCCGGGTATGACTTGCCGTTTGAAAGTCGACTGACAGAAGTTTTAAGTGTTTGAGTATCGGTTTGATTCGCGCCATATCGCACCCATTTTAGTTTGATTTCGTAATGGAATGATGGCAGGCCAAGTAGTAAATTTTAAGCGAATTCAGGTATTTTACAGTCTCAACGTAAAGTTGAGGAACGCGCCGCTTTTGGCGCGTTCCTCTCAAACGCAATGCTAAGTGCACTCACCACATTGTTTGGCGCTATAGGTTTGAAACAGACAGAAGGATTTGCCGGTGAAGCGTCCAAATTCTAAGCTTGAATAATCGGTTAACAACGTATGAGATGAAACGGGAAGGGGGCGATGGAATCCTTCGAAATCGGTGTCATATGGTACTTATAAATATCGCATACCGATGCGAAAAAGCTATCAACGTGCTTTACGGCAAACAAGGCTCTTCAAAATTTTGCGTTTTGCTGAGGGTTGATTAAAAGGTCATTAATTCTGACGAAAATGGAGCTAAATAATAGTAAAATTTATGGATTTTATTGTTAACTGCCAATAGGTATTGGTTAGACATTATGTATTCTTCAAAGGATGGAAACTCGCAATGATTGCAAAATTTAGATGGGTTTGGAACAACTGCTGTAATAACTTGGAGCCCACTATCAAAAGCACCACACTATAGCTTTAGCCAGCATTGGCGGCGCGTGATTTGTTGCTCTTTAACGAGCACACCAATAACCTCCGGCTTTACCGGAGGTTATTTAACTAGTGCTTCAAGCCGTCAATGCAAGCTTGGATTTTGGCTTCGTCACCAGCATGGACCTTTTGGCAGTCAGCTGGTGTTTTAGGGGTGCTAGGAGGAGTTTTTGCAAGTGCCGGTAAAGTTACAGCTGATACCAAAGCGAAAACTAGAATATTCACAAAATTTTTCATAAATTAATCTCCTTTAAAATTATATTGAAAACTGACTTCATGTCAGCAACTTTGTATAAGCAAAATGTATGCCAATTAATATAATTTAGCAAAAACAGGAAGTTAACAAATCTCAAATAAGGTTATTTAATAAATATTCATATTGTTGTCACTATTTGAAGACATTTTTTTGTCTTGTCTTGTAATATATTGAATGTATTAAGAAATATTTGTCTAAAATTTGAGACTATGTAATTTCTTTACTTTACAATTACAATGTAAACAATGTAATTGTTAAAATCAGGTAAATTGGGGTTTGACTGAGCTAACCTCAATTTACCTATTTTTTGTTGAGCCGCTACGATCAGAGAGATATCTCCATAACAAGCAGGTTCACAACAGTCTAGGTGGGCTTGCCCATCAAACGGTTCAGATTGTGGTTCGCTCAGCAATCACAATCTGACCTTACTTGTCATACGTTTTTTCTCTCTCTCTTTGTTCTATAGTTGCACTTAGTTTTTGATATACACCGAGTGCCACAATTAAAATAGCTGAAGCTACAATAAGCATGGCCGGATACATCAAAAGGGTGAGGTCTTTTGTTCCTGCTTTAAATATATAAACCAATCCTTCGATACTGACCGCAATAGTAATAATTGCAATTATTTTTGTAATTGTTCTCCTTGCTTCTTCAGGATCACGAAGCTCTTTATTCATGAATACTTCTTCTTCCATCATATATTGTGCAACATCAATAATGGCTGCAGATATGATTACTGCACCTACAGACTGAAGCATTAAAGGTATAAACTCAGATTCTTGCCTAATGGTGGAAATGACCTCATAAACGGACCATCCCATAATTATCAGGGATAGGGCTAGTAGAATTAAAGCCGCGAACAGGCGAACTCCAGAGAAGATAATATTAAATATTTTTTCCATGATTTACCTTTATGAATTTTTCAACTAATTAAACCCTGTCTGGCATCTTTGTAATAGGTAGTTCAATAGGGTCAGACTGAGCTAACCCTGGCGGCCTTCAATTTAAAAATGGTTTGTTTTTTAAGATATTGCCCGAGATGATGGTTCTCAATCTATCCATCAAGGCTTGACGAAGCGAAATGCGAATTTGTCTGTCGGTATATCCATGTCAAAATAAGTTTGATTGCGAGGATCGGACGGATTGCGAAGAAAGTTGCTTTCTTGTTCAAGTCGGAAACCGGCATTTTGAATCTCATTCAAAACGATAGCGTGATCAATACGGCGGAGCCTCTTGGCCGTTGCAATATCAGTGCCCGTCTTGGATGAGTGGTCAATCACGATGAGGTGTCCGCCAGACTTCAATGCTTTGAATAATCGCTGGTTTAACCTGGCACGACGGGCCGCGGACATGTAGGTGCTATTGTGATAATTCATGATGTTGGTAATCAAATCCAGTTTGGGCGCATCTATAGGTATGGGGTCTTCGAAAGGGCGTATCACCGGCACAATGTTCGATTGGGGATGATCGGCCAATCGTTTGATGAATGCTGGCCGTTGGAGGACTTCTTGCGCCCATACCGTTCCGGTGCTTCCAACGGCCAACGCAATCAGTTGTGTGGTGTATCCATTGTCAGTTGCGAGATCCAATACCTGCATACCTGGCCGCACTTGGGCGAACTGCAGTAACTCAACCGGTTTGCGTGAGGCATCAGCACGCTTGTCTTCATTTGTTCGAATGGGGCTGGTAGCCGCCTGTTGGTAAATGTCGGATAGAGTTCGAGAGTTGTTTAATTCAGGCGCTGCGTATCCGTTTATTCCCCAAGCTAATTCACCGCACGCAAAGCCAAAGATGGCGATAAGTATCGGTAACCATCGGCCAGTCGAGTCGTATCGTTTGATCACAAAAATATCTTTTCAAATTATCAAGGCTTAGATAATTTTTGTCAGGAGAGTGGCACACATTTATGTGAAGCTTGCCTACAGGCAAAGAGTAACGCTAAAGTCCAAAGTGAGTGTAGGTAAGCGTCCACGGCAATGAATGCCTCTGTTTATCAAGGTTTGACAAAGCGCAAGGCAAATTTATCTGACGGAATTTTCATTTTGAAGAAAGCTTCATCACGACGGTCGGACGAATTGTGCAGGTAGTTACTTTCTTCTTCAAGCTGAAAGCCTGCTTTCAAAATCTCTTCCCCAACGACTTTTTCGTCAATACGGTGAAGTGTCTTTGCTGCTGAAACCCCACTTCCTGGTTTTGCTGTGTGATCGATTACAACTAGATGCCCACCGGATCTCAAGGCGTCGAATAATCGTCGGTTTAGTTTGGCACGGTCAACAGGTTTATAGGCGATATCATGGTAGCTCAAGATGATGGTAATCAAATCTAGCTTGGGTAGATTACTGGGTATAGGGTCTTCGAAAGAGCTTATTACCGGAACGATATTCGACTGTGGATTATCGGCCAATCGTTTGACGAGTGCTGGCCGTTGTTGTTCCCCTTGTGCCCATATGGTTCCCTTGCTTCCAACAACCAGCGCGAGTAGTTGTGAGGTATTTCCCCCACCAGCTGCAATATCCATAACCCGCATACCCGGCCGCACCTGGGCAAACTGCAGGAACTCTAGTGGTTTACGCGTTGCATCTGAACGCCTGTCTTCATTGGTCCGTATTGGGCTGCTAACCGCTTGCTGGTAAATCTCGGTTACAGCTTGCAAACTATCCCACTGAGGTGAGGCATATCCGTTAACTCCCCATGTCAAACCCAAGCAGGCGATTAACGCCAGTAGCCATCGTCCAGTTATGCAGCTTTTTGTTGTTATCACGAAAATTCCTTTCAAAAATATTGATAAGTTGTGATTGTTCTGTACCCGTTTCTATTCAGACATTTTACTTACTCTGCAAACGCAGACCAGGTAAAAGTATAATTTATTATATGAATTTTTGCCTATGGCACCAGTTAACCATGCTTTGCGGCTTGCCTGCTTACCCCGTTTCGTCACAATACGGCGTTGCGATAAAGATTATCGATTACATATCAACAATATGCCGCGCAAAAATTATTTAATCGTGCCTTGTTTTGCCTGGAGGCTTGTATTTTGAGAGGCGTCTTGTAGTTCGATTCTGTTAAGCGGTAATTATTCTTGGCCCTATTTAAAATGGGGTACATGCTGATACTTTAGCTAGTAAAGCGGCCATTTGAATTGTCGGTTTACTTTAGTTTTAAGTCTTGTAATTGATACGGCATTTTCCTAATGGTATTCGGGGCCAGGAAATGCTCTTGTACCTCTCAGGCCACATTTAAGGTATTCTCCGGCTTAGTAATGCGTTGCCCTAAAGTCAACACCCAATTATTTTCTACATTTCTATTTTGTTTGTATGCGCCTGGCAATAATATTGTTGGTTAATTTGTTGTTTGTCACGTTCCATAGTGCCTGGGCGAATAACGTTCTTAAGAACGATGCCTCTATTCTTTCTAAAGTTGACGAGAGTTTGCGTGCTGAAGTACTGCTCTATGCCATGAGTTTGATTGGTACGAGTTATAAGTTAGGCGGGCAGTCTTCCGATACTGGCATGGATTGCAGCGGATTTGTACGACACGTTTACTCGATAGCTAATGGAATACCGCTTCCCCATAATGCATTAGCCATTAGTCGGGCTGGTACAAAAATTCACCGGGCTGAACTTCAGCTGGGCGATCTGGTTTTTTTTAACACCATGAAGCGCACATTTTCCCATGTCGGCATCTATCTGGGCGACAACAGATTTGTCCATGCATCCAGCAGCCAATCCGCTAGTGTGATGATCTCTGACATGGGGGCGCGATATTGGACGAAACGCTTTAACGGTGCGCGGCGCATCCTTCAGTCTGTAACTCAGGATGACAGTTGAGTCTTTATCAGAACAACAATTCAAAAGGAGTAATTTTTAATTGCGTTTAATAATTATTATCACTTGTGGTTAACTAGCGCATGCTTGTTTTCTTTTCGATTAATTCATCTTACTGACACTTTGGAGTTTATAAAAATGGACAAACGCCTTTCGTTTTTACATCGCCTATCCGGTATTCTAGCCGCTACTACTATGTTAACGGCGGCAATGACTACATACGCCGCCAGTGAAATTGTGGTTTATACGGCCCGTAACGAACAGCTCATCAAGCCACTATTCGATGCCTATACCAAAGAAACCGGCACCTCCATCAAGTTCCTCACGGACAAAGAAGGGGTGTTACTACAAAAGCTTAAAGCGGAGGGAGCCAATACACCTGCCGACATGCTGATTACCGTAGACGCCGGTAACCTGTGGCAAGCTGCCAATCTGGGGTTGTTGCAGCCAGTGCAATCCAAGACACTGTCAGATAATATTCCCGCCCATTTGCGTGACCCGGCTAACCAGTGGTTCGGTTTGTCGGTGCGTGCCCGCACCATCGTTTACAACAAGAATAAAGTGAAACCAGGTGCGCTTTCTACCTATGAAGATTTGGGTAATCCAAAATGGAAAGGACGCCTATGTTTACGCACTTCGAAGACGGTGTATAACCAATCGTTAGTGGCGATGATGATTCACTAATATGGTGAGGCTAAAGCTGAGCAAATCATTAAATCTTGGGTTGCCAACCTCGCTACCCCTCCTATATCTGACGATGCTCGAGCGATGGCCGCAGTGGCCGCCGGCCAGTGTGATGTAACAGTGGTCAATACTTATTATTTCGGTAGATTGATGAAGAAAAAGCCCAATCTCCCGCTTGCGATTTTCTGGCCAAATCAGGATACGAAAGAGAGTGGAGTGCACGTGAATGTTTCCGGTGCAGGCATTACTCGCCATGCTAAACATCAAGTTGAAGCGGTTAAGTTCCTTGAGTGGCTATCCTCAGAAAAAGCTCAGAAATTATTTGCTGATGTAGACATGGAATATCCGGCTAATCCCACGGTGAAGCCTGATGCTTTGGTTGCGGCCTGGGGTGAATTCAAGCAAAATCCACTTAACGTGGTTAAAGCAGGCGAATTGCAAACCACTGCAGTGAAATTAATGGATCGTGCCAAATATAAATAAGTAGCTAAATGCAGCGATCTCCTACATCTATTGCAAAAGCGCCCAAAGCGGGCGCTTTTGTTTTTAAATTCCGCTTACCCAGCGGTTGGACTCTGGCGGCGTTGCTTATTGCTACGCTCACCTTGCTTCCAGTCGCTGTAGTGCTCAGTTCATTGCTAACGCCAGAGTGGGAAATCTGGACGCATCTGCTGGAATATCAACTGCCACAATTGCTAACCAATACTTTCTGGCTAGTATTGGGGGTGGGAATGGGTGTGGCGATAATTGGGGTTTCTCTAGCATGGCTAACAGCTGTATGTGAATTTCCCGGGCGCAAGCAGTTTTCTTGGGCGCTATTATTGCCACTGGCGATTCCCGCCTACGTGACAGCATTTGTTGCTATAGGCTTGCTTGATTTTATCGGTCCGGTACAAACTTTGGCGCGAGAGTGGTGGGGGCCGATTGAGTTCCCGTCAATCCGCTCGAGGGGTGGCGTGATCGCAGTGATGACGTTGGCGCTCTACCCCTATGTATATCTGATTGCTCGAAATGCCTTTCTCACCCAGGGTAAGCACGCTCTGGAGGTGGCGCAGTCCCTTGGATTGTCACCTACCGTGGGGTTTTTTCGGGTGGCTCTGCCGATGGCGCGGCCTTGGATCGTAGGCGGCGTGATGTTGGCCCTTATGGAAACCTTGGCGGACTTTGGCACCGTGGCTGTATTCAACTACGACACTTTCACCACCGCTATCTATAAGGCGTGGTTCTCGCTGTTTTCGCTTCAAGCTGCTTCGCAACTCGCTTCATTGCTAATAGTGTTTGTTTTGGTAGTGTTGCTGGCAGAGCAGCAAACTCGCACACGCATGCACTATACTCAGACTGGCAAACATAGTGTCCAGGCTCGTATTTTGCTCAAAGGAACTCGCGCTTGGCTGGCTACCGGTTTTTGCTTGGCAGTGCTGGCACTCGGATTTATCATACCTGTCACTCAGTTACTTTTGTGGGCGTCAGAGGTAGTGGAGCAAGACTTAGATGCACGCTACCTGGGCTTTTTCTGGCATTCATTGGCGTTGGCCGCGTTTGCTGCGCTATTGGCAGGAGCTGTTGCCTTATTGTTGAGCTACAGTACGCGCCAGCATCCTGGTTTGCTTTTACGCATGACGGCACGCGTCGCTACTATTGGTTACGCGCTACCGGGAGCAGTGCTGGCGGTGGGTGTTTTTATTCCGGTGGCGTGGCTGGATAATCGATTAATAGCTGCGGGCTGGGTGCAGTCGCCGCTGTTACAAGGCTCGTTGATGGTAATGCTTCTGGCATATCTAGTCCGTTTTCTGGCGGTGGCCCACAGTCCGATAGATAGTCAAATGCATCGCATTACCTCTAGCGTGGATGAGGCTGCGCGAAGTTTGGGCGTGTCCGGTTTGAGCTTAATCGCTCGAGTGCATTTACCGATGTTACGTGGCGGCCTTTTAACGGCGGCAGCGCTGGTATTCGTGGATGTGATGAAAGAAATGCCGATTACGCTGATGACGCGACCTTTTGGCTGGGACACTCTGGCAGTAAGGGTGTTCGAGATGACCTCTGTTGGCGATTGGAGCCGCGCTGCATTGCCCGCTGTTGCTCTGGTGCTGGCCGGACTGGCTCCGGTGATTTTGTTGACCAGATATCGCTCAAAATAGATCCGGTGTGCCGTGTTCAGGTTTATACAAAGGGGCAGGGTAGGGCAATCTTGTTTCTCAAAAGGTCTAGAGAATATTTCTGACATCCTGAATACTTAGGGTAAGCTCCTGAGTATGCAGTTATGTGATTGAATAAATACAAAGTGAAGACTGAAGCCAACTAATCATGCTACTTGAACTTAAACACGTTAGCCAATCCTATGCTGCACGCAGAGTGCTGCGCGACCTCTCTTTCGCGCTTAATGCTGGCGATATCGGTTGCCTGCTTGGCCCCTCCGGGTGTGGAAAGACCACCGTACTCCGCGCAATCGCCGGATTCGAGCCCATTACTGGCGGTGAAATTGTGCTTAATGGCCAGCGAGTGAGTGCTCCCGGTTTTATTGTTCCTGCCGAGAAGCGCCGCATCGGCATGGTATTTCAAGACTATGCACTGTTTCCGCATTTGAATGTAGCCGCAAATGTGGGCTTTGGCTTGCATGGACAGTCCCGCATCAAACGCAATAAACGCGTGGAAGAATTGTTGCAAACAGTCGGTCTGGGAGGGAGTGGCAATGCATATCCGCATGAACTTTCCGGTGGCCAGCAGCAGCGCGTGGCATTGGCTCGCGCACTAGCGCCCTGCCCGAACCTATTATTGATGGACGAGCCGTTTTCCAATCTGGATGTTGAGTTGCGCGAACGACTTTCGCTAGAGGTACGAGATATTCTAAAACAGCAAGGGGCTACCGCTATTATAGTCACTCACGATCAGCATGAAGCTTTCGCCATGGGAGACATCATAGGAGTAATGCATGATGGCGAGATCCAGCAGTGGGACAAAGCCTACAATTTGTACCATCTGCCAGAGAACCGCTTCGTTGCGGATTTCGTTGGTCAAGGCGTTTTGCTGCCGGGGAAGGTACTTAACGCTCATCAGGTTGAAATCGAGCTGGGGACACTCTATACCAAAACTCCTGCTGCTGGCTCTCCGGTTGGTTGTAATGAGGGCAGTAAAAAAGGGTGTGAGGTAGAGGTATTGCTACGCCCGGACGATATCATTCATGACGATTCGAGCCCCCTGCTTGCCCAAGTCGAGCACAAGGCGTTTCGAGGTGCGGATATTCTTTATACTTTGCGCCTGCCTGGCGGAAGCCGCGTGCTTTCCTTGGTGCCGAGCCACCATAACCATGCCATTGGTGAGTGGATCGGCATACGCTTGGAGGTGGACCATGTGGTGGTTTTTCCCCTACTTAAAAGTGTCGCGTCATGAATCAGGCTTGTGTTTACATTTAGGCAGCACCGAATTTAAGCCGCTACCAATTAAAATCGCACTTTAGCAGCTAAAATTCCCACTTCGTCCTCGAATTGCGCTTATGTCTTGTGTGGACAATTGACTTTAGTGCAGTCAGCATATAAGTAAAGTGAATGGTCACGAATCGTGAAACCAAGTTCATCGGCAATTTTAATTTGTCGCTTTTCGATTGCGGAGTCGTGAAATTCTTCAACCCGACCACACTGTAAACATATTAAATGGTCATGGTGCCCACCTTTATTAAGTTCAAACACCGCTTTGCCAGTTTCAAAGTGGTGACGGATAAGCAGTCCCGCTTGTTCGAATTGTGTAAGTACACGATATACCGTTGCCAATCCGACATCTAGCCCTTCACCGATAAGCATTTTATAAACATCTTCAGCGCTTAAGTGCCGTACCTCGGCGTTTTCGAATAGGTTGAGAATTTTTAGACGCGGCAACGTAGTCTTGAGGCCGACGGTTTTTAGGTTGTTTGGCGTACTCATTAAGTTATCCTTTAAATTGTTTGAGCTTCGTTCTTTAAAGCCACATTGTATGAACATTTTGCCATTGATAGCCGCATCATGCCAGATATGGCTACTTACCCGGTGTTTCTGGCAAACCTGAATTAAATATTATCCCAGCTTGGTATTTTTTCATGAGGATGATGGGATGCGCTTGATTTTTGTACATCTGCCGAATATCAGAATTGACATGGCTGCCAATGCACATGTCGATTTCATCTTGAGCCAGCATCGGCAAATAAAACCAGGTGTTGTGCTGGACGTGGAGCTCAGTGATGCGTGGCAGATTTATCGCAGTACATTCGCTCCCAAATAGCTTATTGTCTTCGGTTACTTGTTTTGCGGATCTGTTATGAATCCGATTTTACTTAAGCCACCAGTCTGTGCTGCAGCCATTACTTCTACAATTTTTTCGTATTGCGTAGTACGTTCGGCACGTATATGCAGTTCAGGCTGCGGTAACTTTTTCGAAGCCTCAACGATACGGGCATTCATTTGCGCCGTATCGATAGTTTCATTATTCCAATACATAAGTCCTTGCGCATCGATCGACAGGTTAATGTTCTCCGGTTTGATTTCATCGCGCTGGTTGGTTGCGCGTGGCAAATCGATTTTTACGCTATGGTTTATCACCGGAATTGTGATGATAAAAATGATTAACAGTACCAGCATTACATCGACTAACGGTGTGGTGTTAATCTCAGGGTTAAAGTCATCATCCGTATCGGACAGGGAGCCCATTGCCATTATGCACTCCTGACGGCGGCAACTTTGGCGCCACTATCGCCGACAAAGTCGGTACTGCTGGAACGAGCGCCGGTGACGAACAGCGCGTGCAAATCAAACCCGAATTTATTCAGTTTTGCAATAGTGGATTTATTGCTTCGGACTAAAGCGTTATAGCCAAAGGTGGCCGGGATCGCTACCGCTAAGCCAAGCGCTGTCATGATCAATGCTTCGCCTACTGGTCCGGCAACCTTGTCAATACTAGCCTGTCCCGTAGTGCCAATCGACACCAGAGCGTGATAAATGCCCCACACTGTGCCGAGCAAGCCGACAAATGGCGCGGTCGAACCGACCGATGCCAATACAGCCATACCGGTTTGCAGCTTGCCGGAAGTGTCATCTATAGCTTGCCGCAATGACAGCGTAACCCAATCGCTGACCAGGAGTTGATCGTGTAGATGACCTTTGTGTGCAGCGTGATGGCGCATCGCGGTTATACCTGCAAGTGCAATATCGGAAAATGGATTGTTGGTGCCAAGCGTGATCACACCTTCAGTCAAGTTGGTTGTATCCCAGAATGCATGACCGGCAGCATGTGACGCACGACGATAGCTTAATAGTTGCAGCGCTTTAGTGACGATTACGTACCACGATGCGATTGACATGACGACAAGTAATACAGTGACGCCTTTGGTGATTAAATCGCCCTGAATCCATAAACTTTCTAATCCATAAGGATTTGCTTGCATGATGTTTCCTTTTTTATTTACTCAAATGAAAGTCAATAGGCACAACGGCATATACGCTGGTCGCTCTGCCATTTTCGATATGTGGCTTGAACTTTACACGCAGTACTGCTTGCCTTGCGGCTTCGTCAAGTCGAGGTGAACCGGAAGTTTTTTGTACATCGACCTGGATCGGGCGGCCATTTTCATCCACCAATACACGAAGCGTAACACGCCCTTCTTCACCCATGCGTATTGAGAGGGGGGGGTACACCGGTTCAGGTGCTTGGAGATATTCCACGCCGGTTGAAATTGTCTTGGGTTGAGAGGGGGGGGGCAATGGTGTAGACGGAGCTTGGGCCGGAGCCGGCGCCGGTTC
>JBDSEJ010000569.1:0-4523 GCA_039920105.1 Candidatus Nitrotoga sp.
TGAGTAACTCATGCGCCAACCGCGCAAGATCATGTGCGCTGGAATAGTGTTTAGTTGCATCGTGCCCGCAGGCGTTGGTAAAATGTGTGTCGCGCATACCAAGTTTTTTTGCGCGGCGATTCATCCGGGCCACGAAGCCTGCTTCACTTCTGCCCAAGTGATCGGCCAGCGCATGGCAGGCATCATTGGACGACGCTATCATCGTGGCGGCGAGCAGGTCTTTTACACGGAAGCGTTCGCCAGCCTTGAGCCCGATACGCGAACCTGTCTCACGTGCAGATGCCCGACTGATCGATGCGACTTCTTGTAATTGTCCTTGCTCCAAGACCAGCAACGCGGTCATCAACTTGGTCAGGCTGGCAGGCGGTAAGCGATCATTGGAACGATGTTCCCAAATGGATATACCATCCACCTGGACGAGATAAGCTTTAGCGATCTGTGGAAAAGGATCGGACTGCCCTTGCGCAGCCATGATTTGGCACCACAGGAGCAGCCCGACCAGATACTTCATGCTTTAAAAACTGAACATACCCTTCAGTTTCTTGATTCCTTCCAACATATTGTTCGCTGGGTTGTTTGCAGCGGGCTTGTCATTGACTGAGTTGTTTGCAGAGGTTTTGCTCAGGTCATGCGGGGCATCCTCTTTGCTTGACTGGTTGTCATCCGTAACGTCTTTCATACCGCTCATGCATAATCGAATGCTCTCGGCACTAGGCTTACCCGTGAAGCTACGGCCCTCACATGCTTTGCGGCGTTTTTCTTCGCGATAAACCTTGGCTTCTGCCGGACAGTATGCAGATAGCTGCTGATAATTATTGCTGTTGAACCCCTTGCAAATCGTCTTGGTGGTGGCAGCCATATCCAGCTTGCACTCTTTGACGATAGAAGCGCTTTTTGATTGTTGATCATGCTGAAGTAGCAGGGTATAGGCTTGCGCATCTCTGGAGGCATCCTTGCGCACGTTGTCGCACAATTTTTTGCGCTGGTCGGCGCAGTTCGTTAAAGATGTGATCAGCATTGTAGATCCAGATAGCCATGCTGTCGTACCCTGAGGTGTCACACACTTGCGCTTTTGCTTTATTAAGCATCTCTTCCGAATCGCAAGCTCCTCCAATGCGCTTGCCGCTGAAAGCCATGTTCATGCTAACGTCTTCACCTTCTGATTTGCCTGATAGCTGCATTTTGCCTGCAAAGCTGTTGGGAGTGGCAGTTTGCTCGCCGATACCTGTCATTACCTCACCGTTATGGTCACAACGTGCTTTCCACGAAACTTTGTTTCCAACGGTTTTGATGTCAGACATCTGGCAGCTCTTGTCACCGGAAGTCTTTCTGGGATCACTTTCCCCGCCTTTGGTGATGCACACTTTGGTCGCATTAGCGGGCATCGCGAAAGGCATACCAGGAATTTCCATCTTGGAAGAGACTTCCCAATATTCACCAGGTGCGGCATATGCTGCGGCACTCAACATGCTGGTTATTATGGCTAGAATGGCGGTGAGGTATGTGTTCATGATCGTTCCATAAAAGTTGATAGATTACTGAAATGGCTGTAAATCTGGGCCTGGTTGCACATTAAATTTTGAACCGCTTTTAGCTTACCTCACGGGTTTAAGCTCGAAGTGCTACAACTAAAAGTAGCTTACTATAGCGCATAGTTTTTCTGAAGAATACTCTTTCTATATTGCGCTGATTGTGGGTGGCATGAAGCTCTCTATTCACTTGAAATCAATGTGATAAATATGTGTAATTAAAGACAAGTACGAAAGGTTTCAAATGCAAGACGTTACAACTCTTGACCGTGCGACCAGACTTGCCGGCTGCCTAATCCGCTGCTTCTTCTACAACGCTGGCGGACCGGCTGCCACACAAATAGCGTGAGGAGAATTGGTAATACATCGTCAAGAATCGCAACAATGATGCGCGGTGCAGAGGGAATCAGGTTCGCTATCATCGGTCTGGTCAGGAATTTACAGCTCTCCGAAAGCGGGTACAAGGCGGTGGCTACGGCATTTAATGAGACCCGGTTACCCCAGAGCCACTTCGGCAAGCATTTCTACCATGCAGGTTGTCGGCCAAAAAATATTGATTGATATTTCCTATTTCGGGAAATATAATACATCACCCGTTCAGGGAACATCGAAACAATATGCTTATCCTTGGTTTGCCAATGCTGGAGGAATACAAGTATAACCATGCAGATGCGAGGGGTCCTCTGGACGCTTGGCGCAATGAGGCTGAGAAGGCGGATTGGAAGACGACACAAGATATTAAGCGGCTCTTTCCAAGTACGGACATTCTGCCCAGTAACCGGGTGATATTCAACAGCAAAGGCAATAAGTATCGTCTGCTAGTTCAAGTACGCTATCAGAGCAACCTGGTCGTGGTGGTTTGGATTGACACACACGCCGAGTACGATAAAAAACGGTTTTAATTTGAAGCTCTCGCTTCGGAGATATGCAGGTAAAGCCAGGAGGGAATCATGAACATCAAAGTCATCAAACATCAGAAGGAATACAGCCAGGCAATGGCGCGGCTTTCTGCACTCATGGCGCACGATCCTAAAGTTGGTTCCAAGGAAGAAAACGAGCTGGAACTGTTGGCGCTGGTGATCAGTGATTACGAGCGCAGAATCGTACCACCTGCCGCACCTGATCCTGTTGAGGCCATCATTTTTCGCATGGACCAGATGAATCTGGGACGTAAGGATTTAGAGGCATACATCGGTTCCACATCCAAGGTTTCCGAAGTGCTGACACGCAAGCGCCCGCTTTCTCTTTCCATGATCCGTCGTCTGCATCAAGGGCTTGGCATTCCAGCAGAAGTGCTCATCGGCGGAGCGAAGCGGGGGCAAGAAATTATAGGTGAAGAGCCGGAAATAGATTACGCCAAACTACCCTTAAAAGAGATGTATGACCGAGGATGTTTCGGCGAATTTAAAGGTAACGCGCAACAGCTCAAAGACTACGCCGAAGACCTCGTTACAAATTTCATGCAAAATCTGTTGCCAAAGCAGAGCGAGCCTGCGTTCCTGCGTGCGCCATTGCATCATCGCGGCGCACGTGATGTAAATACCCACGCACTGCTCGCCTGGAGATTGTGTGTGTTGAAGAAAGCGCGTGCAACACCCGCACCCCGTGAATACAAAAAAGGAGTGGTGACAGCGAAATGGCTGAAAGATTTATCTCGCCTATCCGTATTCGAAGACGGGCCAAGGCTTGCGCGTGAACAGTTGGGCATGGCAGGGATTACCCTGGTGACTGTTCCCCATTTCAAAGGCACCTATCTTGATGGCGCAGCCATGCTCGACAATGGGAGACCCATCGTCGCGCTGACACTGCGCCATGATCGTCTGGATAATTTCTGGTTTGTACTGACACACGAACTGGCGCATGTTGCCAAGCACCTGGATGAGGCGCATCCGCTTTTCACTGACAATCTGGACAGCAGTCCGGACGAGCAAGACCGTAAAGAGCGCGAGGCCGACGAAATGGCTGGCGAGGCGCTCATTCCTTCGCCTGCATGGGAAAAATCCGCTGCCCGCACCAGCCATCAAACCAAGGATGTTGTTGCATTGGCGGAAAAGCTGGGAATCCATCCCGCCATTGTTGCTGAACGTATTCGGCACGAGACAAAAAATTTCCGGCTGCTTGCCAAGCAGCTCGGCCACGGCCAAGTTGGTCGTCACTTTGTCTAAGCCGACAAGGTTCGAGGCAAGTGACCAAACCAAATCATAACTGGCCTCGTTTCTGGGTTCCGTTGGGCACAGCCTTGCCGTTCGATGGCTCTGGCTTTTTTAGTGATCCGGAAGACAAACATGCTCACTATTTCTACACTGGCTATCAGCCAAAACTTATCCAGCAACTCACTGGATTCCCGGTAGCTATCCTTTTGGGTGAGCCGGGCATCGGTAAATCTACCGCACTGAAGGAAGAGTTCAATCGCTTGAAAGCTAGCAACGAAGCTTGTCTTTACAGGGAACTGAATCAGTACCACAGCGATAATAGGCTCATTAGTGATATTTTTGAGTCGAAAGAATTACGTACATGGCTGCAAGGTCATCATCCTTTAACATTACTGCTGGACAGCTTAGACGAATGCAGCTTGACCATACCTAACGTTGCCAGAATTCTGACCAACCATTTAGAAAGTTTGCCAAAAAATCGTCTGTCCTTGCGGCTGACTTGCCGAACAGCCGACTGGCCTACACACCTCACAGAGAAACTACGCGATCTTTGGTTAAAAAAAAGGACGATATTGATCCCATAAGCGTATTCGAATTGGCTCCCTTGCGCAAAAAAGACATCTTGTGTGCAGCTGCAGACCGGTGTTTGGATAGCAATGCTTTTCTAAAGGAAGTCCAGCTCAAGGAAATCCAGCCACTAGCAAGTCATCCCAGCACGCTGAATATGTTGCTTGGTCTATTTGGGCGACCCGGTGGCCAACCCAAGCAACGATCCAAACTTTATAGACTCGGTTGCGAGACGCTTGCCGACGAACGCAGTAATTCCCGTAAAGAATCACGC
>JBDSEJ010000570.1:0-6427 GCA_039920105.1 Candidatus Nitrotoga sp.
ACACACTACCGTGACTTCGGGCTGCACTTGCAAGCATTGCGCAAAGATTCGGCCACTATGCACGCCCCTTCCAGATCGGTTTCTGGTAGCAGAACGACAAATTCTTCGCCGCCGTAACGCGCTAGCAAATCCATAGGACGTTTTACCTCGGCCTGAATGGCTTGGGCGATCTGCGTCAAACACTGATCGCCCAAGCCATGGCCATAGTGGTCGTTAAATAGTTTGAAGTAATCCACGTCCATCATCAGCAAGGACAGTTCATGTTGTTGCTGTATCGCGCGCCGCAGTTCATTGCCCAGCATGTCGTCGAAACGACGTCGGTTGGCGACCTGAGTTAGTCCATCCATGAACGAAAGGCGTTTTAAAACATCGGTTTTCAGTTTAAGTGCAATGAGGTTGCGCACCCGTGCTTTTATAATCGGCGGGCTAAGCGGTTTATGAATGTAGTCTATTGCGCCCAGTGTCAGTCCGAGCTCTTCATCTTCGCTTTGGTTGCGGGCTGTTACGAACACCACGGGAATGTCACAAGTATCTGAATTGGCCTTAAGGCGTTTGCAAACTTCATATCCATCCATCTCCGGCATCATCACATCCAGCAAAATCAAATCCGGTGATCTGGCTGCAGCCAGCGCCAGGGCTTTGGCGCCGCTGGTCGCCAACTGGATACGGTAATCCTCGCGCAAGATGCTGCTCAACACGCTCAGGTTATCGGGCACATCGTCTACCAGCAAGATCGTTGCGCGTATGCTTGTGGCAAACATGGGGTTCTACTCCGCAATTGTATAAAGTTTCAAGAATTTGAAGTTTCAAGGTTTTGGCAACAAAGACAGGGAAATATCAAAATTAAAATTATCCAGCGCCACTGAGATGCGATGTACGGTTTGCACTGGCATCAGGCTTGCAAATGCGGGCTTGTTGACTTGCCATAAATCTGCCGCCTCAACATTGCATTCACCCAGCAATATTCTAAGTTGGGGCAAACAATCTGGCCACTGACCTGCTAGTGTAACCGCCTCGGGCAGAGCGCCAGCTTTATGCGACGGCGATGTGAGCTTATGCTCCGACAGACCTTTGAGTAAATGCCGCAGCGCCTCAGGCAATACGGGTTTGGACAGGAATAAATGAGTATTCAAACTGGAAACGGTGTCTTGCATGATGTCCATATCGTAGGCAGAGACGATGACCGGCAAAGGCTGGTTGTCAGGGGGCTGTGCGTGCAGACTGCGCAAGACTTGTTCGCCATCCATGCCGGGCATGACCCAGTCCAGCATCAACAGATGATAGGGGCGGTTTTGTTGCTGTGCCCGGGCAATCATCTCTAGCGCAGTTGGCCCGCTTTCGGCGCTGTCGATGCCGGCTTGAGGTGCCTGCCCCACACCTAGATGACGCAACATTTTGACCAGCACCATGCGCGCTTCGGGTTGGTCGTCCACAACCAAAACGCGAAGGGTCTGCACGCCGGGCAAGTTTGCTGGGGTGGCCGTGTGCTCTTGAGCGAGCGAGAGGCGGGCGGTAAAAATAAAGCGCGAGCCTGCATCGGGTTTGCTTTCCACCCAGATTTGCCCGCCCATCAGCTCGACGAAACGCTTTGCAATCACCAGTCCCAAGCCTGTCCCTCCATATTTTCGCGTGGTGGAGCCATCTGCCTGGCTGAACTCTTGAAACAAGTGTTCTATCTGTTCCGCCGTCATGCCGATGCCCGTATCGCTCACGGTAAAGCGTAGTGTCATCGATTCGGCATCTTGTGTGTCTATGCCCAGTGTCAATTTGACATGACCACTATGCGTAAATTTGATGGCGTTGGATAACAGATTGATGAGAATTTGTCCCAAGCGCATTGCATCCCCAATAAACGCACCTCCTACATTCAGCAAATTGGGGGTGTCTACATCGAACAATAACTCCACTTCTTTTTCGTAAGCGCGTTGCTGCAACAAGGCAAGAGCGTTGGACACCACCTCTTCAATCAGAAAGTGATGTTGTTCCAGTTCCAGCTTGCCAGCTTCAATTTTGGAAAAATCCAGGACATTGTTGATGATGCCCATCAACATTTTGGCGGCGTTATGCACCTTGGAAACATAATCGCGCTGACGCGCATTCAGATCGGTTTTTAGCGCCAGGTAGGCCATGCCAAGAATAGCGTTCATGGGCGTGCGAATTTCATGGCTCATGGTAGCCAAAAACATGGATTTGATCTTGGTCGCATTTTCGGCTTGATTGCGCGCTTTTTCCAATACCAACTGTACGGTTTTGCGACGGCTGATATCAGCTTCAATTGATTGCGCCATACTGTCAAACGTCTCGCTCAACACGGCCAATTCATCTACCTCCGAGCTTGGTGCCGAATCTAGGCGGGTGCGGCTGGTGTAGTCACCTGCCGACAATCGATCGGCAGACATCTTGAGTCGTTCGATCGGTTTTAACACCTGGAGACGCACGGTATTAAAGGCTAATCCAACCAGGCCGATAGTGGCCGCCATGCTTGCCAACAAAACAATAATGAGCCGCTGCAAGTGTGCGGTTGCTTGCTTGACCTCGCTCTGGGTACGCTTGCTGACTTGTTCCTTCAGCCTCTCAACAGCGTGTGTCAAATTTGCTTTTAGCCGGTTATAAGCCTGGCTGTGAACCAACTTGCTGGCAAAATCGAGGTGGGGAGTCCCTTCGGAAACGAATGCGCGTTTGTCTGGGTCATAAAGCCCTTGCGTAGCGGCAAAAGCGATCTGTTCGGTTTGTTTCATGGCCTCTGTGGCCGCGAAAACCTGCGTCAGTGTCTGGAGTTCATATGCGTTGAAACCCAAAACGCGCATCCTGTCCGTTAATACATGGCGTTCACCCTGATCGGGTATGACATGCTGTATCCGCTCTGCAATCACATCATCCCAATAAGTCGCGGGATTAAACATGGCAGGCGCGGATTTTTCGCCCTGACGTACGGAGAGGATGTCATAGTAATAAAACAGATAGCGCGGCTCGCCGGTGCTTGTATAGGCGCGCACCAATCTGGCCAGTTGTTCGGTCTCTTGTTGCAGTTCGTTTGACAATTGAATGGATTGTCGCCGATGCTCTTGCACAGCCATCATTTTGATGTACGCCTGCCCAATCAGCACAACACAGAACATGTTTGCGCCCAGTACCAGCAGCACGCCTACAGAATACCAGATTGAAAGTTTACGCAGCTTCATCGGTGCGGGCGACTGTCTACAGCGATATGTTCACAATGTTCAGGCATATTCGGTCGCGTATGACAGCTTCAAACATAAGGTTTCATCATCGTGCCACAAGTTTCACTGTCAGGCCATCAGGATTCACGATCAGGATAGATGTATTGTATCGAATGCTCTCAGACACCTCACTGGCCGCAACTTATTCGCGGTTATATAACACGACAGCATCATACGGATGCAGGATGTTCAGTGTCACGAGAAATTCGCGTATCAGACATCATCGCGCTTCGTTTCAAAAATGGTTTTGCAAGAAACCCGGTTTTACAAAGCTGCCAAGAATGCTATGAGATCTGCTTTCTCATCTTCAGTCAGGCCAATATTAAAGCGATTATTGTAAAACTCAACCACGGCTGGTAAATCTGCAGCAGAGCCATCATGGAAGTACGGTGGACGTGAAGCAACTGAACGTAAAACAGGTCCTTAAAAGCGGCCAATATCTTTCCAATTGCCGGTAATCAAAGCACGACCAGGATCAGTCGTTTTAATGATTGCGTTAGTCGTTTTATTTTTTAGCGTATACAAAGGCATATCCGATGTCCTGCGCGATGCATCAGCGATTCCTATATCTAATGACATTGGGGTTGAATGATTGCCCGCATTGGGTGAGTTATGACACGTCGTGCATGTACCTGGAAGCACACTTACGTTATCGAACGGCATCGCATAACTGGAAAACGAGTTGGGAGAACGTTTGTTCGTGCGCACGACTCGCAAGGTTGCGCTAACGCCTTTTGGTGTGCATGTCTTGCCTTACATCAATGAGGTGTTGAGTGCGCAGACCAGCCTGATTCACCAAGCTCAGGCTTTCCTCAGGCCAGGCAAGCGTTTGATCCGCATAGGCACGTCGCCGCTGGTCAGTGCAAACCTGTTGGGACTGATGATTGAGTTATTCAGTCTGCGCAACCCCGACGTTGACGTGGTGCTGCGCGAGATGAATATGGCGGACCTTTACCGCATGCTCGATGAAGGCCTTCTAGATTTTGTTTTCGGGGTAGCCAACGAAAATAGGGGGTCGTGGATCGCAACATTCCTATACGAGGAGCCGTTACTCTTCATCCCTCGAGGCGCGGTGTGGCCAAACAGCAAGCGTGCCCAGTCAGTGCAACTCAAAGACATCGCGGATGAAACTTATATCATGGTCCCCGACGCCTGCGGGCTTTCACGCGCGACTCGCGCACTGTTCCGCAGCCATCGGCGCAAGCTGCACGAATATTCCGGCGAAGCCATGAGCTACCAGGTCCTTGAAGAGTGGGCCGCGTTAGGGATAGGTGCCGCGATACTGCCGAAGTCGAAGGTGGCTGCAAGCGGACACGCTTCATTTCCGATCACTAATAAATTCAACCGCGGGGTCATGATCGGCTTTGAGGCGATCTGGTCGCGCACCCGCACCATGCCGCCTCACTTGCTCGAATATTGCCAATAACCTCCGCATGGTCATTCCGGGGATTGTTGCTGGCCTGGAATCCGGCACGATTAGGTGACTTGCCAAATAAGGGTTACAGCTTTCACGGATGAGCTTGTCGACCTCTACAGTCTGTTACAGAAATCTAGCTTAGCGGTGCTCTATATTTTCGTTTTCTGGGACGACCCCAGAATGGGGATATCGATAGGCTCCTCGAATACCTCCTCCCCTACTCATCAATCACCGAGCGCATTCGCACAAGTGGTTGCCATGAGGCTAGCGCAGTTCGCTCAATTCCACTCGGCCATAGCGCGAAGGACAGCCGCCACTTTTCTCCAGAGTTGATGCCATGTCGGAATGTGATTTTTATTCCATTGTCATGGTCGAGGCAGGTTTGGAGTTCATCAGAATAGATTGCTTGATTAGCGAGTCTCATATTCAGTAGGAGCACTTTATAAACTGCTACCGGCGATCTAAATCCAAGCTATTTCCTCGTATGTGAATACAAGTTCCAAGAACTTGCATCTGGCTGTTTGCCTACAGGTCGTCAGGTCTGCCCCTTTTGAGTAAATACTGGCGCAATAGTCCGATAGTGTTTACAGAAAAGTGCCGGCATTAAAGTATTACAAAAGAAAGCCGAATAAATGTTTTGGAAAAATTCATATTCGAAGCACTACTAAATCAGGGCTTGAATGATGGAACGCATTATATTAATAGTTGATGACGAAGTAGAAATTGGTGCTGCCTTGGCACGCATGCTCCGGCGCTATTCATATAAGATATTGCGCGCCAAAAGCGGGAATGAAGGGCTGGCGTTACTGGCCGAACATGATGTCGGAGTCGTTCTTTCGGATCAGCGTATGCCTGAGATGACCGGGATCGAATTTTTGTCACAGGTCAAGGAGCTTTACCCTCAGACGATACGCATCATACTGAGTGGATACACCGATCTTGAAGTAGTGATGGACGCAATTAATCGCGGTGCCATTTACAAATTCTTCACAAAGCCCTGGGACAGCGAAATACTGTGCGCCGAATTGTTGGAGGCATTCCGGCATCGTGAATTGAACTTGGAAAAAGAAGGTTTGATTAAAAAAATTCAGCTTGCAAACGACATGCTGGCGCAGGTCAATACGGAAATGATAGCGGCAGTTGCCAAACGGGATATCCAGATCGAGCATATCTCTCACTACAGCCGGCAGACCAATCTACCTAACCGTCAATTGTTCATTGAGCGAGTAGAGCAAGATTTGACGCGATCGCAACAGAACGATCACATTGTGGCGATCATGTTTATCAACTTGGATCGGTTCAAGCAGGTTAACGATTCGTTCGGACATCTCCTGGGGGATGTCGTGCTTCAGGTTGTGGCCGGGCGATTGAAGAAACACGCCAGAGCAGGCGATACCGTAGCTCACTTGGGAGGAGATGAATTCGGTTTTTTGCTGTCCAACATGATTAGTGTGAAGGCTGCCGCCGATGTCGCACAAAGACTGATTGATTCATTTGTACATGAACCAATATCGGTTGGCGATAGTGAGATATTCGTTAGTAGTTGTCTCGGCATCAGTCTTTACCCTTTTGATGGAGTGGATGCAAATACGCTGCTGAAAAATTCAAATGCAGCGCTTCATCATGCAAAGAAGGAGTTGCCAGATTTAAGGATGTATGACGGATCACTGCTGTCCGGTTAAACGAATGGTCAAATCGCTGGAAGCCGTACTTGGTGGAGCTTCCATGGGATAAAGTTGTGGTGTCGATTTGAATGTCAAAATGGTGTTCCGTACGAATTCTGGGGGTA
>JBDSEJ010000571.1:0-4487 GCA_039920105.1 Candidatus Nitrotoga sp.
TCAGCCGGACATCGCGTTCGAACGCTTTACGATGCATGGACCTTTGGCACTACTGCCGTTCAGGGACGGTTACGAGCTGGTGTGGACCGCGACACATGAAATAGCGCAGGCAATACAGCATTGGGACGATGCCACTTTCCTGACTCAGCTACATCAACATTTCGGTGATCGGGCGGGGAAATTCTTAACTGTCGGAAAACGTGCCTGCTTTCCTTTGCGGCTCAAGCGCGCGCCCGAAATCACGCTGCCACATACAGTATTGATTGGAAATGCTGCACAGACGCTGCATCCCGTGGCAGGGCAAGGTTTCAACATGGGTCTGCGCGACTCATGGGAACTAGCGCAAGTGATTCTTGACTGCGAGCCTGAGGCACTGGGTTCAGGCATCATGCTTACCAACTATCGCAAACAACGTCAGTTTGATCGCCATGCCGGCATAGTTTTCACCGATGGCCTGGTTCGTCTTTTTTCCAATGATTTGTTGCTGCTTAAATCAGGGCGTGCGGCTGCGCTTACTTTATTGGACTGCCTGCCGGGAACGAAAAAATTCGTAGCAAGACGCATGATGTTCGGAACCAACGGGTAATAATCATGGCTGCCAGCCAGGTTTTCTTGGTTTATGACAGTCGGCCAGTAGCTGGCCAATTCAATAAGATGAGGATGTTCCGGTAATAATCATTGCTTTTCAAAGTTGAGCTATTCCCAGCCATGTGATCGTTTAGACAAAATGAATTGCATATTTCGGATTGCTTGATTAAATAAAATCTCCCCACAAAGTTTGCAACGTAGCTATGCCCGCCACAGCCGCCGTTTCGGTACGCAGCAAACGTGCACCTAAACGGATAGAAACAAAACCAGCTTGAAGTGCATACTGTACTTCGTCCGCACTGAAGCCTCCTTCCGGCCCGATTAGCAGGGTCGCTTTCCTTTGCGGTTTTGGCTGCTCATGCAATGTTGTCACGGCTTCCGGCAACAGGATGAATTTGCTGCCCGACGCATTGGCCATAGTGGCAATCCAAGCGCTGAATTCCTGTGGGGCATGAATCTTGGGTAACACGTTTCGGCCACATTGTTCACATGCTGCAATGGTGATGCCATGCCAATGCTGGGTGCGTTTTTCTGCGCGTTCTCCAGCCAACTTTGTCATGCTGCGTTGGGTCTGGACTGGCTGGATTTCGGTAGCACCAAGCTCAGTGGACTTCTGCATGACCCAGTCCATTTTTTCATTACTACACAGCGCTTGCGCCAGTATGATGTTTAATGGAGACTCCCGATTGATCGTGCAAACTTGCAGTTTCTCCAGCACAACTCTTTTGCCTTCGATTTCGCAGATGCGGCCTTGAAGTTCATTGCCTAAACCGTCAAATACCCGAGCTTCATCATTAATACGCATGCGCAAGACTCGACTGGCGTGATGTGCGGCAGCTTGAGGTAGCTCAAATTTGGTGCTTGCATGTAGCGGCGGAGGGCAATAGAAGCGTGGTGTAGACATTGATCGATTAAGTGTAAAAAGCTACATGATAATATATCGGCCAGCTCTATAAATTCAAATTCGATGTCAGGTTTAAGCTGCTTGCCGCAGACATACGCAGTGAAAAATATTTTGCTGTACGGTAGGGTGGCAAGCGCAGTGTGGCCCGGATGATCTACTGACTGCTATGTGACGGATCAGTTTTTAGTATCCTGCGCATGGTAGTTGCCCTGCCCGACATGCGGCGTAGGCGTGAAGATAACACCCAAATTAAATACTTAAATGATAGTTAAATGAAAAAAGTCGGCCGAAATGAACCTTGCCCTTGTGGCGGAGGAAAGAAATATAAACATTGTTGCCAGCTAAACGGCGAAGTTCGTATGGCAAAAGCACACTCACCAGATTTTTCAATCTCTCAAGTTATCCAGATCGCACGGGAACACCATCAGGCTGGACGTTTGTCTCAAGCTGAAGTTATGTATCAGCAAGTACTCCAGGTAGCGCCAAACCACCCGGATGCGCTGCATCTATTAGGTCTGATAGCCAGTCGGGATGGAAAGAAAGAGATTGCCGTCGGATTGATTAGCAAGGCTATCAGTGTAAATCCATCCAATCCAATTTATTACATCAACTTAGGGAATGCGCTCAAGGATCAAGGCCGGCTGGAGGAGGCGATCGTTAATTACCGCCAGGCGCTTTCGATCAGGCCGGATTTTGCCGAAGCGTGCAACAACTTGGGGAATGCCCTCAAGGAACAAGGTAATTTGAAAGCGGCGATTGAGAGCTTCCGCCAGTCACTCGTATACAAGCCGGACTTTGCCGAGACACACAGCAATCTGGGGAACGCGCTCAAGGATCAAGGCCAACTAGACGAAGCGATAGCCTGCTATGGCCAGGCACTCCTGCTCAAGCCTGATTATGCTGAGGCATACAACAACTTGGGGGCTGCGCTTAAGTCACAGAACAAGCTGGATGCAGCAGTCGAAAGTTACCGGAAGGCGGTTTCGCTCAAGTCGGATTTTGTTGAGGCACATAACAACTTGGGGAATGCGCTCATGGAACAAGGCAAACTGGAAGCGGCAGTTGTGAGTTTCTACCAGTCGCTCTTAATCAAACCTGATTTTGCCGAGGCGCACAATAATTTGGGTAATGCGCTTAAAAATCAAGGCAGGTTGGGTGCTGCGGTGGAAAGCTTCCAGAGGGCGCTTTCGTTCAAATCAGATTTTGCCGAAGCGCACAGCAACCTCGGACTTGCACTTCAGAAACAAGGTCAAATGGACGAAGCGATTATCCGTTACAAGCAAGCGCTTGCAATCAAACCGGATTATGCCGAAGCACACAACAACTTGGGACTTGCGCTACAGGAACAAGGCAAATTGGATGAGGCGATAGACAGTTATCACAAAGCGCTCACGCTCAGGCCACTTTATCCCAAGGCCCACAGCAACCTACTTTTTACTCTGAGCACTCATTTCAAGTGCTCGCCTGATCAATATCTTGCAGAAGCACGTCGTTATGGCAATAAAGTAACGGAAAAAGTCCAGCCGTATACAAGTTGGCCCGTTTATCCAGCAAACACAGCGGAACGAAGTGTGCAGACTCTACGGGTTGGTCTGGTTTCCGGAGACTTTAGAGCGCATCCAGTTGGGTTTTTCCTGGAAGGCATTCTCGCGAATTTGAACCCTGACCTGGTAGAGCTGGTTGCATATTCGATGTCTCCACAAGAGGATGAACTTACCGCTCGCATTCGGCCTTGTTTTGCTGCCTGGAATAATATAGTGGGTCTTAGCGACGAAGCCGCAGCCCGGAAAATTCACAATGATGGTATTCATATTCTAATTGATCTGGCGGGGCATACTGCCGGCAATCGATTGCCGATGTTTGCATGGAAGCCTGCCCCGGTACAAGTTAGTTGGTTGGGCTATTTCGCTACTACCGGGTTACCGATGATAGATTATTTGCTGGCAGACCCAATGTCTTTGTCGGAATCTCACCGGGAGCACTTTACTGAAAAAGTGTGGTATCTGCCAGAAACCCGGCTTTGCTTCACTCCACCTGCGTATAGAACAGGGCTGGAATTAACGCCATTGCCGGCAGTGCAGAATGGCTATATCACTTTTGGTTGTTTCCAAAATCTGACCAAGGTGAACAATGCTGTGCTGGCCGCATGGGGGCGAATTTTTCTCGCTTTGCCAGAAGCCAGGCTGCGACTGCAAAGCAGTCAGATGAGTTGCTTATCCGCGCGAGAATATCTACAGCAAAGGTTAAATCGTGTCGGAATAACGTCGGAGCGGGTAATAGTGGAAGGATACGTTCCCAGAGAGAATTATCTTGCGGCATATGCTAACGTGGACATTATTCTGGACACATTCCCTTATCCGGGCGGCACAACAACCTGTGAAGCTTTGTGGATGGGCGTGCCTACACTGACGCTTGGCGGCGACACATTGCTCGCACGCCAAGGTGCCAGCATGCTAGCCTGTGCTGGTCTTGAAGATTGGATTGCCAGCGATGAGGATGGCTACGTAGCCCGGACGCTGTTTTATGCCACTGATATTAATCGTTTGGCGCAACTGAGGTCAGAATTGCGGCAGAAAGTACTGACTTCACCACTTTTTAATGCTCCCAGTTTTGCCCGGCATTTGGAGGAGGCACTGCAAAAAATGTGGCAACAAAAAATGTACGCGAAGTTTGACTAGAAATAAATTTGTGTCGTATCTTGGAAGTATGCATCACACCAATGTTTGAGACTTATGATCTCGTTTGAAATGTTCTGATTCTGATGTTTAATTGCAGTCCCAATTTGAACTTCTTTGCATTATTGTTGCCATTATACCAATGGTTGCAAAAAAATTAAAGTTCAATATATTTGAGGACTTAACCTCTAGTATTTACATCGAAGTAATTTAATTCAGTGCTGAATTAGCCTAGGTAGCGTGTATAATCTTTTGTTTTTATATTTGTTGAATTTGTGAGCCAAACTCCTTCCTTCACTGGTGAGCGCTTTTTGCCGGAG
>JBDSEJ010000572.1:0-5811 GCA_039920105.1 Candidatus Nitrotoga sp.
GTGCAAGATAATGATGCTCTAATGGTTGCAACATGGGAAAACGATTTAGAAGGGATGGAGAGCGCAATAAATCAGGGTGCAGATTTGAATATTCGTGACTTTCTGGGTAAATCGCCCTTGCATTATGTCTCAAGCTTAGACGCAGCTAAGCTGTTGATTGATGGTGGAGCTGACATCAACATGTTGGATAATAATAATCGTACTCCATTGTTCGAGGTGGACGATCCTAATATCGCCATATTTTTAATTGATCGCGGTGCTATTTTTAATTTGAAAGATAAAGATAGTTTCACGCCTTTACATTTATGGGTTAATCATCCAATAGTCGCTAAGCGTTTATTGGTTGCGGGTGCCAACCCGAATGTTCAGCTTTCACGAGGAGGTACATTGTCAAGAGGAGGGCTTTATAAAAAGGGGAATTCCACTTTACATTGCGCTAATAATTTAGAGTCAGCCAAAATTTTAATTGAATATGGCGTAGATATCACGATTAAAAATAAATATGGGTTGCTTGCTGAAGAGACGGCTATGGATGGGACCAGAGAAGCTGGATTAGCAGATTATATTAAATCTATCCGTATAAATAAGGAATGAGAGAATAGCCGATGTTCTGTTTTTGAGTGGGTATTGACAGGAAAGTGCTAAGTTTTTTAGCTACAAAGCTAGAAATTACGATGTAATGTGCCTGTCAACTCATCCAAAAATGGATATTGGTCTTTTCCACCTTCCTAAGTATTTAACAAAAGACATTAGTAGAACAGCCGCGCCACTTATCAGTGGGCAATAGTTTTTTACAGATTAAATCTTGCATTAGCAATATGAAGTTACTTGTCACTTCAACTAAATAACTTAAATTTTAAAAAATACAGTTTATGTCATTAGCACTAAAACTCAATATCTCATGAGAACGTCTCAGGTTAACTATGAAACGCTTTTAGAAGCGACACAGCCTGCAATAACCATTGTAATTCTGGCAGGGGGGTTGGGTACTCGAATCGGCGGTGCAAAGGGTTTGCAACCCTTGCGTGGACGAAAGTTAATAGACTGGGTATTAGATTCTGTCAGCTGCCAATGTGAAGAAATTTTAATCAATGCGAATGGCATGAATGATGCTTATTTGTGCTTCGGTTATCCTGTCATTGCCGATCATACCCAAAATTGGCCAGGACCACTTGCCGGATTGCAGTCTGCTTTGCGACTTGCACGTCACGATTGGGTTGCGAGTGTTCCTTGCGATACGCCATTCCTGCCAGACGATTTGATTGCAAGTTTATACAAAGCAATTAGCACAACAAATTCGGTGGAGGCCTCCGTGGCAGTTGTTGCTGGGAAGCGGCAGCCTACTATCGCTCTCTATCACAAGAATGTGCTTCCCAAACTGGATGCCTATCTGAATTCGGGGGGGCGTAAAGTAAATGGCTGGCTAGAAACATTACATTTGAGTGAAGCAGTATTAGAAGATGAAATTGCATTCACTAATATTAATTCGTTAGACGATTTGGCAAATGCTGACCAGATTGCAGTTAAATTAAAAACCAACGATGCAATTAAGGCATCAATTAATAACAAAGATAAATAGGATTAGAAAAACCAAGTGTAATTTTTTTGGTCTGATGAGATAAGTTAAGTCGTACTTTAACGTAATTTTTGTTACGTAATGAGTTTCCGAATGGGACTCTACATGCCCATGTTATAAAATGTTATAAAACACAAAATATACTTTAAGGCGCAGTAGCAGTTCCGGCATGGTGGCGTAGCCTTTCAAATACAAGTCCTCATGCTGGACACTGCTCCAGGAGCCGTTCCACAAAGATATTGTTCAGTGCCCAGTCTCGCCAGTCCGGGTTAATCGCGATGCAGTGCGCCTTGAGAGCATCAGTAAACACCGCACTGGTTAATTGACAGCATTGATCCGTGTTTTATATTTCAGGTACACCGTTGGGCTGTATCCCTTGTTCCAAGCAGTCTACGAAGAATCCCGTATCCTGCGTATTTGACAATCTCTATGCCAGGACCTTGCGGCATGTATCAGTCGATCACTAAAACCCGATACACAAAGCCTTGCGTCAGCCTCACACAAGTAACATCCGTACTCTGCACCTGGTTGGGGCAGATCACAGTCAAGCCTCTGAGCAGGTAAGGGTAAATCTTGTGCTGGGGTAAGGACGATCAGTGTTCGGCCCGAACGCCATGCCAGCCAATTCCATCTTCACCATCAATCGCTGCAAATCCTTGCGATTGATCTTGTAACCGAATCACGCTGGTATATTTTAATTTGGCGGTTGCCATAAAACATGTGGCTTGTGTACTCAATTTTAATCTACGCCTGCAACTTTCTTTCCTGCTCATTCGGTTTTGCCGAAGGCGCATAGAAGAGGATTGTGCTTAATTAATCAGTTCATCACATTGTTAGGTCAGTGACAGTGGCTCGGCGGCGCTAATCCATTCCATGCTCTTTTCTATTGGTTGATTACGGACTTTATTTGAGCCAATCCAGTTCCGATTTTTAATCGATCAATTGCTTAAAACAGCCGTTCCGGACTAGACTATGGATCGATGGGTTTCGGTCTCCGCTTGGCATCAAATAGACTTCCCGCCTGCGCCTCCTACTTCAACAAACCAACCTGTGTGCGTGCATCTCAAATTCCTAACCAATTTCATACACCGTTTTGATGACACGGATCCCTTCAATTGCAACCTTGAATTGAATTTAAAACTCAAATTCTTACTCTTTGTTTCATTCACAACCCGCTTCTTTTTACAACAGGCTAACCGCTCACAGAGGAACCAGAAAGCTGATTGACTGACATAAAATAACTAGCAAATATGCTTGTAAAGTATATGTATGCGTTAATTGCACGATCTGGAAAGATGGTTTTGGGTGAGAGCTAAAGATTAGTTGGAATGAGACCGCACTTTAAAACCTTACAATCCCCGTTGACTCCGATCCCCGGTGGTTAAGTCCAATAGGGTCGCGGGTTTAACAAGTTTGGGAAGACTTCAGATAAACGCTATATGCATTTGATAGAATTATGCTTAACAGTTCAAAGACCTTAAAATACAACGTCACCAAATAAAAAATTAATTTATGACTGACTTACATGCAAATACGAAATATTTCCAGCAAAAGTCAGACGGTGACTCGCTCAGCATTTCCATCTCTCGATTTTCCGTACTGGTCCTTGCAATAGCATATACCCTGTTTGTGATCTACGGTAGCCTTGTTCCCTTGAATTTCCGGCCTTATTCATTGCAGGAAGCTTTCGAGGCATTCAGCAAAATTCGTTATCTCGATTTGAAAATTGGCAACCGCGCAGACTTGGTGGCAAATATTATGTTATTCATTCCGCTTGCTTTTTTTTGGAGTGGTGTGCTGTGGTCAGCGCGCGGGTTGGTCGTTCGCGTGCTAATTGCATTGTGGGTATTTATTGCTTGTTTCGGATTAAGTGTTGCCATCGAGTTTGTCCAATTGTTTTTCCCGCCCCGCACAGTGTCACTGAATGACATTTTTGCGGAGAGTATTGGTGCTGTTGTGGGTGTAATTGCCTGGTACATTTTCGGTCGGCGCTTGTCAGAATGGCTGGCGGGGTGGCGCAGCGCAAGGGGATCGCCCGCCTTATCCAGTCGGCTGCTGTATCTTTATATATTTGTGTTATTTACCTACAATTTGCTGCCACTTGATCTTACTATCAGCCCGGTCGAAGTTTTTCACAAATGGCGGGAAGGCCGTGTGGTTTTAATACCGTTCTCTTTTGTTTTTACAAATCAGGCCGAGGCGTGGTACGGACTGTTAACCGATGCATTAATTTGGACGCCGGTTGCTTTTTTGTGGTGTTTATCGCCTCCAACTGTGCGTTTGAAGCCGTTGATCGCTGTTATATTGATTGCAACGCTCCTTGAGTTTCTTCAGTTGTTCGTCTACTCACGCGTAAGTGATACTACGGATATCATTACTGCGGCAATCGGAGCTGGGATGGGCACGTGGTTGAGCGGATATTGGGCAGGGAAAGCCCAACAGGCGATGCAAGGAGACTCCACGTCACGCTCCCAAGCTTGGTTGTGGCTAAGTATTGCGTTGGTGTTGATCGGTTTGTTAGCGACAATCTTTTGGTATCCATTCGATTTTCAAACCGGACGTGCTTTTTTAACGGAGCGCCTGCAAAGCTTGAACAGGGTTCCATTCGAAACATATTACTATGGGACGGAATATCGAGCGGTGACGGAAGTGCTGCACAAAGTCGGCTTCTTTATACCGCTGGGTTTGCTATTGGCGCTGGGGGTGACACAAATAAAACATTATTTCTGGCGACAAATCCTCGGGTGGTGCGCTTTGATCGTGATTGGGTTGGTTGCATTCGGGATTGAACTTGGACAGTTATTTTTACCGGGTAAGTTTGCGGATATTACGGATTGGACGCTGGAGACAATAGGTGGCATCTTGGGATATTCTTTCTTTAAAATAATTCACGACCGATTAGGTCTTGTTTATCCAACTCAACGCGATTCCCGCCACAGGCATAAGCCAACTCGAAATCGAAACTGACAAAAATGCTCGACACTGCTATTGTCAACATGCAAGACGGGCCATTGCGCTCCATGAACTAGCGCTATAGAGAAATGCGGTTGTGCAGTTCTCCCCGTTGCATGCAGTTCGTTACTTACCCACTTGCGATGCAAATCATGAGCGTGTTGTAAATTTTTTAGACACTCTTGACACGCATAGCGCAACGGACCAACCGACCAAGATGTAGCTAAAGACAAAGTCATGCCGACTAAGGAATACCCCAGTAACTAGATACGCCGCGAGCGCAGCTTGAATAGCAATACCCGTGGATCGGCGCCATGGTTCTTTGGCAAGACGAATGGTTCTCTGTAGCATCGCAAGTGCTCCTAGAAATAAGGCACAGTAGAGAATTAGTCCTGGAAACCCAGTTTCCGCCGCAATCTGGAGAAAGCCATTGTGGGTTACCATTCCTTGATACATTTGTGGAAGATAGAACCCCACAACATTAGGGTAGTTGCCAATCCCAACTCCCACCCAAGGCTTATCCTTGGTCATTTGCCAGCCAGCATTCCATAGCAGCAAGCGTTCCTCAATAGTCTCCCGATCCAACGATGCGGTCTCATGATGGGCATCCACATCCCACAAAACCTGAAAGCGATCAAGATAACTCAGTGGGGTAACCAAAGCCAAGGTTACAATAAGTACCGGGAGTCCAAAAGCAAGAACTCGCCATTTCTGGCTCAGATGCCACCACGTCACGAAGACGGCGGCAACGGCACCCACAGCCGCCGCCCGATTCTGTGTCATCAGCATGACATAGAGTAGACCAGCAGTAGCAAAAAATTGCCCAATTCGAATTGGCCAATTTGGCGCAATCCAAATACCTACAGCAACTAATGGAAGCGCAACGACACTTAGGAAGGCGATATCGTTTTCTAGATACACGCCTTTTCCTTGGAGGAGTGCATTGATAATCACCGCTAACGCAACTAGCAACGGTAACTGCCATGATGCACTGCGCCACCGCAGCACGCCTGCTGCTATACAGGCAAGAGTCAAGGCGTGCAAAAATAATGTGGGATTGCGTTCTGTGAGGGGTTGCCAAGGAGTACCAGAGCGAAGTGCAAACAAGGCGCACAGAAATAACCACCCCACAAACGCAAGCATGATTAACATTAGCCAGTTGCCACAAGCAATGTCCCTTTTTATTCGCCAACGCCAAACGAGCCAACCAGTAAGTGACAGCGCTACTGACCAATCCAAAACATGTAGCGTGAGAAGTGCTTCGTGTTGTGGGCCATAGCGCG
>JBDSEJ010000573.1:0-2225 GCA_039920105.1 Candidatus Nitrotoga sp.
CCGCCGGTCCATGTTAACCCTGACTTCCTGAGCCAAGTGTTTGGCCCCGGCGTTGAGAACTCCATCAAGCAATACCGGAATGCCGGCAAGGACAAGGAACTGTTGGCTGCTTTGTTACTTTTCGGCACGACAGAACGGATATGCGACACGTTCAAGCTTGAGGGTAATGAGACCGTTGGTTATGACCCACAAGGAAAAGAGATTGTCCGGGTTCCATTGACTGAACCTGTTTATATCAGGCAGGTCAAGAACTTGAAGACCGGCGCATTTCTTACCAATAACTCATAAGGGGCGAATGATGAAGAAACTATTAATAGGCGCGTCGCTTTTGATGATTCCTGTTGCGACTCCGGCCTTCGGGGCTGCTGCTGTACACGGACCGGCTCCGGACTTGTCGATTCCAATTATTGCGGTCGATAATCCCGGTCAGTATGGCGGTCACGCGTTCCATGGCTCTTTTAAAAGGCTGCCACCCGTCCGTTTGGATGGGGGGGAAACGTATAATGTTGGCGTTATCAAGTCCAAGGCAGTCAAGGGCGAAATCCCGATGGATCCGCTGAACAGAACATGGCACCAGGAAGATCCGGTCAGGCAAACCTCTTACAATCAGTACAATCAGAGCTGGGAGCAAGCGCCGGCAACGATATGGAGTGATGCCTCGGCCACTGAAATTCCAATGGGACCGCAGAACCTGGTGATGCCCGGATTAGTCGTTGCTACCGTTCCGCTGGTGAAGGTCAAGTCCATTCATAACGGCACGGATATCGCCTTTTTGTTAACTTGGTATGATTCAACCAAGTCTGAAACGGAAACAATGGAAGATAAGTTCTCTGATGCAATCGCCGTTATGTTCCCGGTGAAAGATGGAGCGGAACCCTCATTCATGATGGGTGACGAAGACAATCCTGTTCACATCGTCTATTGGAAGGCCGCCTGGGAGCGGGATATCGAATTCGGATATCAAGATGTACGTGATGCTTATCCGAACTATAACTATGATATGTATCCGGAAGTTATCCCGGCAATTGGTCAAACAATTGATACGCCGATCAGACGTTATACCGAAGGACAAAGGCAATACGTTGCAGCCCTCAAGCTCAGAAACATCAGCCGGGTTGACCCTGAGAGGTTAACGCCGGTGGAAGAGCTGAATGCGGTTGGGTTCGGAACATTGACCCGGCAGGCGACCAACAATGCAACTGCCAATGGCGTCCGGCGGTTTGGTTACTGGTCCGTTGTCATCAAACGTCCGATGAACTCCGGCGATGTTCAGGACTCAGTCCTGAAAGCCGGGTCCAAGACCATGGTGGCGATCGCTGCATGGGATGGAAAAAACAAGAACGATGGTGCTGGCGGTAACAGAGGACCACGCAAGAACTACTCAAACGGAGGCTGGATACCGCTTGAGATTGAATAGTCGTAATTGATGGGCATTAGGGGGGCGGCGTTAAAACGCCGCCCCACTTTTTATTTAAGGGGAAAGAATGTTAACGACGAAATCGGAAACAGAGTTGGCCCTCGCGAGGGCAGACGTTTACAGATTTTTAGCAATGGCTTTTGTCTATCCGGACACAGACAAGCTCGCAATATTGCACGAACTTGCATCCGATATGGATAGTTCAATCAGCCTGCTTCCTTATGATATGAAGGAGGAGTTCCGGGCATTTACTGATCTTATCGAGACAGTCGACGTGCCTGCGCTACAGCCGGATTTTACCGAGATGTTTTTAACCCGTATGTTCTGTCCTTCGACAGAAACGACTTATGGGAAAAACAGCTTCAATCAGCCGAATATACTGGGTGACATCAGCGGATTTTATAAAGCATTTGGTTTTGTCATGAAAGACGATGCCGGGGTTTCATTTGATCAAATAACCGTCGAACTTGAGTTCATGAGCTTTCTGGAATTAAAGATAGCCTATGCCCTGGATCAGGGGATGGAAGAGAATATCGATATTTGCCTGTCTGCGGAAAGAAGATTCCTTGAGCAGCATATCGGGAAATGGACGGGCGTGTTCGGGGAAAATCTTGCCGCGAGAGCGAATGAAGCGTATTACAGAAACCTTGGCTTGTTACTGTCAAAATTCATGGGTTCGGAACTTAAGTTTTTTGGGATTGAAGTTGACAGCAGGATAAAAGAATTGCCAAAATCCGACTATGAGGGACCTGTGGATTGTCCTCAACAGACAGGTAACGAAATGGATGAACCCTTGCCTCTTCATTAG